>CAIYPG010000155.1 GCA_903928055.1 uncultured beta proteobacterium
ATGCCAGATTCGGCCCTCCTGTACAAGGAAATCCGCACTCATCCGGGAAATCCGGGATACAGTTGGTTAGGACAACCGTCGATCCAGTCGCGCAGGGCAAGTCCACCTGGCTCGGAGAAGGCGGCCTGCTGCAGGTGGCCGTATTTCAAAATCACGATATCCCAGCCGAAGCTGGCAAACATCTGCTCGAACTTCTTCCACAACCCTTCGCTTACCACCGCATCGAGCGACTGACGATTGTAGTCCACGATCCACCAGCAGTTGCGCAGCCCGTGCTTCCATCCCTCGATCAGGGCCTCGTAGATGTTGCCTTCGTCCATTTCGGCATCGCCCACCAGGGCGATCATCCGTCCGTCCGGGCGACCGTTGAGCCAGCCATGGGCGCGCACGTAATCCTGCACGAGTGAGGAGAACAGTGTCTGAGCGACACCAAGGCCGACCGAGCCGGTGGAGAAATCGACGTCGTCAGTGTCCTTGGTACGAGACGGATAGCTCTGGGCGCCCCCGAAGCCACGAAAGTTTTCAAGCTTTTCGCGCGTCTGACGGCCAGCAAGATATTGTATTGCGTGAAACACCGGCGCCGCATGCGGCTTCACCGCCACCCTGTCCTCGGGGCGTAAAATCCCACAATAAAGTGCAGTCAGAATATTGGCCGAGGAGGCACAGGACGCCTGATGGCCGCCTACCTTCACCTCCCCCGCGCGGCGCAAGTGATTGGCATTGTGAATTGTCCAGCAGGCAAGCCACAGCGCCCGTTTCGCAACGGCGTCAAGCAGCCGAAGGCGCTGATCTCGGTTCTGGCCCATCAAAGTGGCGCTATCCATGAGTTTTGCTCCGTGGGGAAATGAAATCAGAAGCCTTCCAGCACGATCTTGCCGCGGGCCGCCCCACTTTCGAGCAGCGCATGCGCACGGCGAAGATTGTCCGAGTTGATCGTGCCGAAATGTTCCGCGACGGTGCTGCGCAGCAGCCCCTCATCGACCAACCGCGCTACCTCGCACAGTAGGCGGTGCTGTTCAATAATGTCGGGGGTTCCGAACAGCGACCGCGTGAACATCAACTCCCAGTGCAGTGACACGCTTTTTCGCTTGAGCTTGCGCACGTCGATCGGCTCGGGATCGTCGATTAGGGCGAAGCGGCCCTGCGGGGCAATCAACTCGGCAATATCATCGAAGTGTTGGTCACTGTGAGTGGTAGAGAACACAAAGCTTGGCGCGCCGATGCCCAGTTCCGCCACCTGCGCTGCAATCGGCTGACGATGGTCTATAACGTGATCCGCGCCAAGGTCGCTTACCCAGTCCCTGGTCTCCGGCCGTGACGCGGTGGCGATTACCGTCAGACCGCCGACAAGCTTGGCAAGTTGGATCGCCATCGAGCCGACCCCGCCCGCGCTACCGATGATGACGATAGCCGATGCGGCTCCGGGCACCGGCTCGCGGACTTGGAGTCGGTCGAACAGGGCTTCCCATGCGGTGATCGAGGTCAGCGGCATCGCCGCGGCCTGGGCGTAAGTTAGGCTGGTCGGTTTGCGCCCGACGACGCGCTCGTCAACGAGATGGTATTCCGCGTTGGTGCCAGGCCGGGGCAGCGCGCCTGCATAAAACACCGCATCGCCAGGGCGAAACAATGTGCAGTCAGGTCCGACCTCCTCGACAACGCCCGCGGCATCCCAGCCGAGCACGCGGAACTCTCCTTCCGGTGGCGCACCCCGTACTCGCATTTTGGTATCGATCGGATTGACCGATACTGCAGCGATCCGCACGAGAAGGTCCCGCCCGGCCGCTTGCGGGCGGGGGAGCTCGATATCCAACAACGCGGAGGGATCGGCAATCGGCAGCGAGGCCTGAAATCCAACGGCTTTCATCGTGTTCTCCGGTTTTAGAAAGTGATGCCGAGATCGCAGGACAGTTTGACTATGGCCGCCCAGGTATTTTCAGGTGATGAGATCATCCGCTCCGGATTGGATCGCTTGCGGTCCCGCTCACGCTCGCCAGGGACCTCAACGCGGGCGAAACCGTCGGCTGGCGGACAGGCACGAAGCTCGGCCAGAATCTCTTCCGCCACCTCCTGCATGATGTGACGCTCACGATACCGTTGCGTGTCGATGGCAAGAATGAGCCAGTTCACCTCTGTGGAAACAGGACCTAGCATGGCCTCGCAGATCATCTCGCCCATCACCGCGAGCCCATAGCCCATAGCTCCTCCTTTTGGGAGGATGGCACCGCCATCGAAATATGAGTTCGGATCGCGCGACGGAGATCCATCGCGATCAATGAGTGCTCCCTCCGGCACTTGCCCTCCGGCTGATCGGGCAGCATAGAGCCATCCGCCAGCGATCACGGACGTCGCGAAATCGACCACGACCGGCCCATTGTCACCGCCCGGGATGGCGAAGCAGAATGGGTTGGTTGGCAGGATTGCCCTGCGACCGCCGTAAGGCGCTACCTGGCGCCAGTTCTGCCGTCCACCTCCGCCCACGATCATCACCAGGCAGCCGGTCTCGGCACCGCACTCCGCGAACGCACCGAGGCGGCCGGTATGGCCGACATTGCGGAGTGGCAGGACCTCGATGCCCTTCTCCTTCGCAGCGGTGCAACAGGTGGCAACCGCAAGCTGCATCGCCGGGATGCCGATCCCGCCTCCGCCATCGACCTCGAGGAGGCCGCTTGCATGGCGCACGGCGCGCGCCTCGGTATCGGCGCGCATATAGCCGCTGTCATACTGCTCGGCATATTGCAGCACCCGCATGATGCCATGCGATTCGACGCCGCTCAGTTCAGTATCGACCAAATGTGCGGCAACTGCCGCTGACGTGGCGTCGCTGCACCCTTTTCGGAGAAGTATCTGGGTCAGCAAGCTTTCTGCCTTCAATGCCGGTACCAGAACCCGGACGCCGGCGAACGTGAGCTTGCTTCCCCCAAGGCTGTTGCTTGCCGTTCCAGCCATTTCCATCATCTCCCGAACTTTCGCCGGAGCGTCTCGGACCGGCCGCAAATTGACAAACCGATAAAGTAACCGCCATGGATAAAGAAAATTATGTTCATGGAGATGGCGACAGGATGGGCCGTTACAGGTTGCCACTGACTGCTCTGCGCACTTTCGAAGCGGCCGCGCGCCGGTTGAGTTTCAAGGACGCGGCCGAAGAACTGAATGTAAGCGCCACTACGGTCAGCAACCAGATCCGCGAGTTGGAACATGAATGGGGCTGCCTGCTTTTTGTCCGGAAACCCCGCCAGGTCGTTCTGACTGATGCAGGTCGCTCGCTTGCCAAGGTGATCAGCCGCGCGTTCGATGACATTCGCGCCGAAGTTGAGGCTCATGTCACAGTGCCGCGCAAGACGGTAACCCTTGCCGTTGGCCCTATCTTCGGCACGCGTTGGCTGATTCCGCGCCTCAGCAAATTCTATCGCGCGCACCCGAAGATCGAACTCGTTCTCCTGCACAGCCCACGCATCACCAGCGCCGAGCACATGGTGGCAACGATCGCTGTGGATTGGGGCAGCGACGGGTGGAGCGGGCTCGAAGCGCGCCACTTGCTCGGTCTTGAATACAGGCCGGTGCTGAGCCCGAGACTGCTTGAATCACAGGGGCCACTTACCAACCCAAGCGATCTGGCGCGCCTGCCGATCATTCACCAGCAGGATCGGACGGAGTGGCATGCGTGGCTGAAATTGGCTGGCGTGCCCGAGCTGCGGTTCGTCCAGGAGACCATCATCGTCGACTCCAACGTCGTCGTCCAGGCGGCCGTTGATGGACAAGGCGTGGCACTTGGACCGTTTCCGCTGATATACGGCGAAGTCGAGGCGGGCCGGCTGATCTGCCCCTTCGATCTCAAACTTCATCCCGCGCGCGCCTACCACCTACTGACCCGCCCCGGCGCGCGGACCCTCCCTGAGGTCAAGTCAGTCTGTGACTGGATTGAAGCTGAAGCAGCGGCGTCGTTCTAATCTTAGAAGAATGACCGCATGGATAAAGTTTTCTTGCTTTATAAGCAGGATTTTTCTCGTTTGTCGCTGGCGCGCCGTTCTGTTCACATCCATAAGAAGCTCCGATCCGGAGTTGAAACAATAGCCGGACATATTCGGCAGGAAACGGAGGGCTCGACGCAATGATCAGGCTGTCACGCGTGCTTGCAATGACCGCGCTATTGATGTCCCCGGTTCTCAGCGCACAGGCACAACCTAGCGGCACGTTCCGACAGGCCCATCCGATCGGTTCTGGAAGTGCTTCTGATCTCGACCCGATCTCAACCCGGATTTCCCGGATGAGTGCGGATTTCCTTGTACAGGAGGGCCGAATCTGGCATGAATATCAGTGTGTTGTGGGCGATGAGGAAT
>CAIYPG010000156.1 GCA_903928055.1 uncultured beta proteobacterium
CAAGCAGTGGCTCGACGAAGGCCGCGAAGTGCTGCTGCTCGACACACGCAACAAGTTCGAGGTGGACGTGGGCACCTTCGACAATGCCCTGGAACTGAACCTGAAGTCCTTCTCCGAGATGTCCGCGACGCTGGGCATGATCGACGAGAAGTGGAAGAACCTGCCGGTCGTGAGCTTCTGCACCGGCGGCATCCGCTGCGAGAAGGCCGCGCCGTTGCTGATGCACGAGGGCTTCAGGGATGTGTACCAGCTCGACGGCGGCATCCTGAAATATTTCGAGAAATGCGGCGGCGCGCATTACCACGGTGAGTGCTTTGTGTTCGACAAGCGCGTCGCCCTCAGCCCCGACCTCGCCCCCAGCGGCATGGCGCAGTGCTATGCCTGCCAGGCGGTGCTCACGCCCGAGGAACAGACCTCGCCCGACTACGTGTTCGGCGAACACTGCCCGTATTGCGCGCAGCGCAACGCCGGCGAAAAAATCGCGGCATGAATCCCGCCCCATGAGCAACCCTGAGGGCCGGCGCCGCACGCTGGCTTTCATTGCGCTGCTCTCAGGCGCTGCCGCGATCGGCTTTGCACCGATCTTCGTCCGCCTCTCCGACACCAGCCCCACCGCCAGCGCGTTCTGGCGCGTGGCACTCGCCGCGCCGGTGCTATGGGCCTGGCTATTGGCAACATCGCATTCCCCCCCTCTCCCTCGGGGAGAGGGGCCGGGGGTGAGGGCAGAGGAAACACTTCCCCCCGGAACGCTGCGCATCCTCATCCTCACCGGCCTGATGTTCGCCTGCGACCTCGGCGTCTGGCACATCTCGCTCACCTGGACCTCGGTGGCGAATTCCACGCTGGAGGCGAACTTCGCGCCGATCTTCGTCACGCTGGGTGCCTGGCTGCTGTGGCGCCAGCGCCCCACGCCGCTGTTCGTGCTGGCACTGGCGATCACGCTGGCCGGGGCGATGTTGTTGATCGGGCCGAACTTCAATGCCGGCGGCCGGGCCTTCATCGGCGACGCACTCGGCGTGCTCACCGCAGTCTTCTACGCCGGCTACATGCTGTCGCTGAAGGCTGCCACCGGCCGCGCCAGCACCCTGCGCATCATGGCGGTCAGCACCACGGTGACTGCACTCGCGCTGCTGCCCTATGCGCTCGCCACTGCGGAACACTTCTGGCCGCAGAACATGCAAGGCTGGCTGGTCCTCGCCGGACTTGCGCTGATCCCGCATGTCGCGGGCCAGAGCCTGATCGCCTGGGGCTTTGCGCGACTGCCCGCGGCGCTGTCCTCGGTCAGCCTGCTGCTGCAGGTGGTGGTTGCCGCGCTGTGCGCGTGGCTGCTGCTTGGCGAGGCGATGCAGCCGGTGCAGATGGCCGGCGGGGCCATCGTGCTGGCGGGAATTTACCTGGCGCGCCAGGCGGGCTGAGGCGCCTGCCCCGTCAATCCAGCAGCGGCAGATTCAGCCGCTTGTAGTCCTCGCCCGTGGCAATCCCTTCTGCCTTGATCTTGTCGCCGAATTCCTTGATGGTCCCGAACCAGGGCTCAGCCTTGTATTTTTTCAGCATGGCATTCCACTCAGGCGCGGCATAGATCCGGTCCATGGCGGTGCGCAGGCGGGTGATGACGGGCCTGGGTGCCGCAGCCGGCACGAACAGCGCATTCCAAGACGACAGCATCATGGTGGGATAGCCCAGCTCCTTGAACGTCGGCAGGTCGGGCAGCAGGTCCGAGCGCCGGTCCGCCGTCATCCCGATGCCGATGATCTGCGGGCTTTGCATGCGCGTCTTCGCCGTGCCGAGCGTAGCAAAGTACACGTGAATGTCGCCCGCCAGCAGCGCAACCGACAATTCGCCGCTGCCCTTGTACAGGATCTGCGTCATGTTGATGCCGGCGGCCTGCTTGAGGCGCTCGGAAAGAATCACCGCGCCGTTGCTGGGGCCCACCGATCCGTAATTGATCCTGTTCGGGTTGGCCTTGGCATAGGCAATGAATTCACGCAGATTCTTCGCCGGGATCGAGGTATGCAGCACCATGCCGAAGGGGTTCAGCCCCAGGGGACCGAGCGTCTCAAAGTCCTCCAGCTTGTAGCCCGGATCCTTGTAGGCGAACAGGTTGTTCGTGATCGCCGGATTGGCCCAGAGGATGTAGTAGCCCAGCGGCTGCATCTTGAGCACTTCGCGCGTGCCGATCAGTCCACCGGCACCAGGCCTGAAATCCATGAGCACGGGCTGCCCCAATTGTTCGGAGAGTTTCTGCCCTGCGATGCGACCGATGGCTTCGGCCGCCCCGCCGCCGGAAGACGGATAGACCATGCGCAGGGGACGGTTCGGATATTCCTGTGCCGCAACGTGTGCCGCCACCGCCATCAGCACCATCGCGAATGCCACCGAGCAAGCGGTGTTGGAAACTGAGTTCTTCAACGACCATGTCCGGCTCATGTGCGCCTCCTCTGGTTTTGAATAACGGCGTCGGGGATGCTAGAGGAGCCCCCGCCATGCGTCCACCGATGCATACATGAACGCGGAGTACAACCCCGTGTCCCGCGGACATTACAATGAGGGCAATCGACCGGATTGATAAACTGCAGCGCAGCAAATGCCGGCCGATATGTGCGGGCACACACCCTTTGGAGAGTATTCATGCAACGCAACATGACCCGATGGGCACAATGGACACAGTTGGCCATCGGCATGGCCCTCGCCCTCCTCGCCACGATGCCCGCCGCATTCGGCGCGGACGTAACGAACGGCGCACCGAACACCGAAGTGCCGTTGGTGGTGGGCGGGCGAACGGTGCATGTCTTTCGCGGCATGCTGGGCGACATCTCCGCCGCGGAGCGCGCGCAGGCGGCGCGCGACCACATCGAAGCGGCACTGGATATTCCGGGCGAAGGCTGGACGTCGGTTGTGCCCTCGGCCGAGGGCGTGATCGTCTCGCTGGACGGCAAGCCCATGTTCACCGTCACGCCGGGCGATGCGCGCAATCCGGCCGACCAGACGCCCGACTCGCTGGCGAACCAGGCCTCGCGCAACCTGCAGAAGGTGTGGACCGAATCGCAGGAGCGCCGTGATCCGCGCGTGAACGTAGTGGCCATCGCGAAAGTCGCCGCAGCGTCGATCGCGCTGCTCGCGATCCTTGCGCTGTGCGCGAAAATTTCACAGTGGCTGCACCGCCTGATATCGCGGCGCCTCGCCGACCACATCGATGCGATCTCGACTGCCGGGTTCGGCTCGCAGTTCTCCGGGATCTTCGCGCGACTGGCCGCGCGCCTGAGCGTGCTGCTCCTCTGGCTGTTCGGCCTGCTGGCCGTGTTCCTGTTCCTGACCTATGCGCTCGGCCAGTTCGCCCTGACGCGGCCGATCAGCGAAAACCTCTCGGGATCGCTGACCTCCGCACTCTACGACGGCCTGCGCTCTGGCGCCGCGGCGCTGCCGGGCCTGTTCGTGGCGGTGATCATTTTCATGATTGCCCGCATCGCGACGCAGATTTCGCGTGCCATGTTCAGCCGCATCTCGGCCGGCCACCTGAAGCTCGGGGCGCTCGATGCGCATACTGCGCCGGCCACCCGCCACCTCGTGAACGCCGCGATCTGGCTGTTCGCGCTGGCCATGGCCTACCCCTACCTGCCCGGCTCGCACACCGAGGCCTTCAAGGGCCTGTCGGTGCTGCTTGGCATCATGGTGTCAATCGGCGCATCGGGCCTTGTAGGACAGATCGCCAGCGGACTGATCCTCGCCTTCACCCGCGCGCTGATGGTCGGCGAATATGTGCGCATCCTGGATTGCGAAGGCACGGTCACGCACCTCGGCCTCTGCGTCACGCGCCTGCGCACCGGCACCGGCGAGGAAGTGGCGCTGCCCAATTCGCTGGTGATCAACAACATCACGCGCAACCTGTCGCGCAATGTCGAGCGCGGCGGCTTCGTGCTCGATACCACCGTCACGATCGGTTACGACACGCCCTGGCGGCAGGTGCATGCCATGCTGCTCGAAGCGACGAAGCGCGTTCCGTCAGTGCGCCCCGACCCGGCGCCCTTTGTCCTGCAGACCGCCCTGTCGGACTTCTATGTCGAATACCGCCTCGTGACGCAGGTCGGCGCGGAGAGCCGCCCGATCCGCCCGCATGTACTGGGCGAATTGAATGCCGCCATCCTGGATGTGTTCAATACCTACGGTGTGCAGATCATGTCGCCCAACTACCGCGGCGATCCGGAGACGGTCAAGATGGTGCCTCCGTCGGATTGGTACAAGGCACCCGCCAAGCGTGACTCCTGATTCGGCGCTCGCCCGCCTCATCCGGCAGGGAACGATCACGCCGCCTTCACTAGAAAAGCGATGTCCGTGGATGCGGGGCTAGTCTAATCTGCGAGCTACAGTGGTCAATCCTGATAAAAGGCAAGTTTAAAGTCGCCTTTTCGGGCTTTTCATTCGTTAGGGCAAATGTAGTATGAAGTATAAATTTACCCAAGCGTCGACCAGCCACCCGTCCCAATCGTCAGGTATCGCATCGTCGCCTTGAAAGGCCCCATGGAACTCGTTCATTGCATTTACTGCAGCGCTTCTACACACGCCTTCAGCCCTTCGGACCTCGCCTTTCTGCTGACTCAGTGTCGTCAGAACAATTCAAAGGCAGGACTTACCGGCATGCTCCTGTAAAGCGACGGGACATTTTTTCAAGTGCTCGAGGGCGATCGGGCAGCCGTCGAAGCACTCCTTGAGAAACTTCCAAAGGACAAGCGGCATGATCGCATTACAAAGATCGTTCTGGAACCGATCGAGGAACGCGCCTTCGCGCAGTGGACAATGGGTTACCCCAAGATCACCAAGAGAGAGCTCGCTGCCATCCCGGGTCTCAACGACTTCTTTGGGCAGAGCCTGTCCTTCATGGACCTGGGCGAGGGCCGCGCCAGGACATTGCTGGGCGCGTTCAAAGATGGCAAATGGCGCCTCACCATGTGAGCGTCGCGAGGGCGATGCTGTCCACAGCGCGACAACCCTGACCCGCCAACTGCGGCGCTTCGATAGCCGTAGTATGGCGGGTCATCGCGAATCGCTGAGAAACACACTGCAAACATGAGTAACAGTCTCCTCCACTTCCGCCCCGCCATCCCGGCCGACCTCCCCCAAATCGTCCGCATGCTCGCCGACGACCCGCTGGGCGCGAAGCGCGAGAACTACACCCTTCCCCTGCCGCAAAGCTACATCGACGCCTTCCTCGCCATCGACCGTGATCCGAACAACGAACTCATCGTCGTTGAGGACGCATCGGGTTCGGTGGTCGGCGCGCTGCAATTGACTTTCATCCCCTACCTCACGCATCAGGGCGGCTGGCGGGCGCTGGTCGAAGGGGTGCGGGTGGACAAGCGCGTCCGTTCGCTGGGCGTGGGCAAGGCGCTCTTTGACTGGGCCATTGCCCGCGCCACGGCGAAGGGCTGCCACATGATCCAGCTCACCTCGGACAAGCAGCGCCCGGATGCCATCCGCTTCTATGAGTCGCTCGGCTTTGTCGCCTCGCACGAAGGCATGAAGCTCGTGCTGCCGGTGGCAGGCGACGGGCGCAGTAGTAGCAGCGGCGACTGACTGCTCGGCGGGGGTTCCGCGCCAAACCGCGCCTTGCTGGTACCCTCCACACATCGAACAACCCGCACGCCCCGAAAGCCTTACATCAAAACACCCAAAAGACTCCAACCCCTCGTCGAGGAAGGCCTCGTGGACGAGGTGATCCGCCAGCTCATGAGCGGCAAGGAAGCGATCGTGTACGTGGTCCGCTGCGGCGAGGACATCCGCTGCGCCAAGGTCTACAAGGAGGCCGACAAGCGCGCCTTCCGCCAGGCCGTGCAGTACACCGAAGGCCGCAAGGTGAAGAACAGCCGCCGGGCGCGCGCCATGGAAAAGGGCTCGCGCTACGGGCGCCAGGAACAGGAAGCCGCATGGCAGAGCGCCGAGGTGGATGCGCTGCGCCGTCTGGCCGCGGCCGGCGTGCGCGTGCCCGAGCCCTACAACTTCCTCGAAGGCGTGCTGCTGATGGAGCTGGTGACCGACGCCAAGGGCCATGCCGCGCCGCGCCTGAATGACGTGGAGCTCACGCCGGAACAGGCGCGCGATTTCCACCAGCGTCTGATCCGCGAAGTGGTGCGCATGCTATGCGCGGGCATCGTGCACGGCGACTTGTCGGAGTTCAACATCCTGCTCGATGCCACGGGCCCCGTGATCATCGACCTGCCGCAGGCCGTGGATGCCGCGGGCAATAACAGCGCAGGGGCCATGCTGGAGCGCGACGTGGACAACCTCGCCGCCTACTTCGGGCGCTTTGCGCCCGAGCTGCTCACTTCACAATACGGCAAGGAAATCTGGGCGCTCTACCAGGGTGGCAAGCTGCTGCCCGACAGCGAACTTACCGGCCGCTTCGCCATCAGCAACAAGCCGGTCAGCGTGGGCAGCGTGATCCGCGAAATCGACGACGTGATCAAGGAAGAAGCCGCGCGCCGGCGCTACAAGAACGCGATGGAGCCGTAGCGGATTGCCCGCACCGGTTCACTGAACATGCGCATCCTCTCCCCGCAGGTCGAACATGTCATGAAGCACCCTGCGGCATTCGCGCTGCAGGTCATCAAGGCCTTCCGCGCCAACCAGGGCATGCTGCTCGCGGGTGCCGTGGCCTACTACGTGCTGCTTTCGATGATACCCATGCTTATCCTCATGGTGATCGCACTGTCGCATGTGATCGGGCAGGCCGAGTTGCTCGCCGCGCTGCGCCGTGCGCTGGAATGGCTGGCGCCGGGGCAGTCGGGTGCGCTGTCCCAGGAACTCACGGCGTTTCTCGCCCACCAGGAAGTGCTGGGATGGGTGCTCGCGGTGACCATGCTGTTTTTCAGTTCGCAGGCCTTCACTGTGCTGGAGAGCGCGATTTCGGTGATCTTCCTGCATCGTGTCACCAAGCGCCCCCGGCCTGTGCTGGCTTCGTATGTGCTGATTCCGCTGGGTTACATCCTTGTGATTGGCGCCGCGCTGCTGGTGGGGACCATGGTGCTCGCCGACGTGGTGGCCATCGGCGAACAGAGCCTGGTCATCATGGGGCACAGTTGGTCGCTCGGCGGGCCATCGCGCTTCCTGCTCTATCTGGCCGGCGTCGTTGCAGAGATCCTGCTGATCTCCTCGATCTATTACTTCATGCCGGTGGGCCGGCTTTCGCCGCACCGGGCGCTGATCGGCGGCACAACCGCCGGCCTGCTGTGGGAAATCATCCGCCATGTGCTGGGGTGGTATTTCACGTCGCTCTCGCAGGTCAACGTGGTGTACGGCTCCCTGACCACCGCCGTGGTCGTGCTGTTGAGCCTGGAAATTGCCGCAGCGCTGCTGCTGCTCGGCGCGCAGGTGATTGCCGAATACGAGAACATCGGCACCTCCGCAGAGGACGCGCCGCCGGTCACCCTGAAAACGGAAGCCGTCAAAGACAAGACTTGAAGCCTGCAGCACGCGCGAACGCGCAGGACCGGAACCAGCGACAGACCAACTGAACCAGACGACCAGGCGACTAGACCACCAGGGTCTGCGCTTCGCCTTCCTTGCGGGCGCGGATGGCGCCGATACGATAGGCCGTCTCGCCCAAATCCTGCAGGTGCTTCAGCGCTGCGTCGGCATGTTCGACTGCGACCACCACCGCCATGCCGATGCCGCAATTGAACACGCGGTGCATTTCATGTTCGGCGACATTGCCTTCCTTCTGCAGCCAGTCGAACAGCGGCGGACGCGGCCAGGCGGATTTCTCCAGCACCGCAGTCACCGCATCGGGCAATACGCGCGGCACGTTCTCGACGAGGCCGCCGCCGGTGATATGCGCCATGCCCTTCACCGGCAGCGCCTTCATCAGCGCCAGCAGCGGCTTGACGTAAATGCGCGTCGGCGCAATCAGCACGTCGGCGAGCGGCCGGCCGTGGAAGTCGGCCTTGAGGTCGGGCTTCGCGCGCTCGAGGATCTTGCGCACCAGCGAATAGCCGTTGGAATGCGCGCCGCTGGATGCAAGCCCCAGCACCACGTCGCCCGGCACGATCGACTTGCCGTCGATGATCGCGGATTTTTCAACCACGCCGACGGCAAAACCGGCGAGGTCGTACTCGCCATCCGGATACATGCCGGGCATCTCGGCGGTCTCGCCGCCAATCAGCGCACAGCCGGCCTGTTCGCAGCCTGCGGCAATGCCCTTCACCACGTCGGTGGCAGCAGGCACGTCCAGATGGCCGCAGGCAAAGTAGTCAAGGAAGAACAAGGGCTCCGCGCCCTGCACCAGGATGTCATTGACGCTCATCGCCACCAGGTCGATGCCGACCGTGTCATGGCGCTTCAACTGGAAGGCGAGTTTCAGTTTCGTGCCCACGCCGTCGGTGCCGGACACCAGCACCGGCTCCTTGTACTTTTTCGAGATCTCGAACAGCGCGCCGAAACCGCCGATGCCGCCCAGCACTTCGGGGCGCATGGTCCGTTTGGCAAAGGGCTTGATTGCCTCGACCAGTGCATCCCCGGCGTCAATGTCGACGCCTGCGGAACGATAGGACAGGGATTCTCCGGGCGTGTTTGACTGGCTCAAGGCGGACTCGTCGGGTAGGGATGCAGTAGGGGACGGTTACAATGCGGGTTCAGGCAATCCGGAGGACATTTCCTCCGGCAGAACAGGCTGCAATTTTACTTTAAATGCCGCAAATCCAAGACGATTCGCACAAACTTGCCTGGCTGGCCATCGCAGCCACCGTGGCCGGGCTGCTGTACCTGCTCGGCCCGGTGCTGACGCCCTTCTTCCTCGCCGCGGTGCTGGCCTACATCGGCCAGCCGCTGGTGTTGCGCATGTCCCGCAAGGGGATGCCGCGCACGCTGGCCGTGATCGTGATGCTGCTGCTGGAAGCGCTGGTCGTTGCAATCATGGTGTTTACGGTGCTGCCGCTGCTGCTGCGCGAACTGTCGATGGCCATCGACCGGCTGCCCGAGCTCCTTGACCGCCTGAACAGCACGCTCACGCCATGGATTGCCGCAAAAACCGGCATCACGCTCAACCTCGATCCCGGCAGCGTGAAGGAGCGCCTCGCCGAAATGATCAAGACCACCGAGGGCCTCGGCGGACAGGTGCTCAATTCGCTGCGGCTGGGCGGACTCGGGCTGATCGGGCTGATGGCCAATGCCGTGCTGGTGCCGGTGGTGCAGTTCTACATCATGCGCGACTGGGAGGAGATGCAGCGGCGCATTGTGCGGCTGATTCCACCGGGCCGCCGCGGAACGGTAGGCGAGTTCGTCGCCGAAGCCAATGAGGCGCTCGGCCAGTACCTGCACGGCCAGACGCTCGTCATCCTGGTGATGGCGACCTACTACACCGTCGCATTGTGGCTGACCGGCCTGGAGTTCTTTCTGCCCATCGGCATCGTCACAGGCGCGCTGGTATTCGTGCCCTACCTCGGCAGCTTCACCGGGCTGTGTCTCGCGCTGCTCGCTGCGGCCATGCAGTTCTCGGACTGGACCGGCGTGGCCTGGGTGCTCGGGGTCTTCCTGACCGGACAGATGATGGAGGGCTACATCGTCGTGCCCAAGCTGGTGGGGGAGCGCATCGGCCTGCATCCGCTGGCAGTGATCTTCGCCCTGCTCGCCTTCGGCCAGGTGTTCGGCTTCCTCGGCCTGCTGCTCGCGCTGCCTGCCAGCGCGGTGCTGCTGGTGGCGCTGCGCAAGCTCAAGGGCGAGTACCTCGCCAGCGACCTCTACAAGGCGCCGGAAACAGATCCGCCGGTGAAAATTCTCAGCGCGGATGAGGCAGGCCAGACAGCGCACAGGGACGGCAACAGCTGATGCAGCAACTGACCCTCGCGCTCGCACCTGCACCCGAGCCGTCCTTCGACAATTTCTTTGCGGGGCGCGATTCCTCCGCGAACACGGCCACGCTGGCCGCGCTGCGCCATGCCCTGGCCGGCCACGAACATTTTGTCTATGTGTGGGGCCCGCGCGGCAGCGGCAAGTCGCACCTGCTGCGCGCCTTCATCGCGGAAGCAGCCCTTCGTAGCGGGAGTGGCGCGCCTGCCGCCTACGTTGCCGCAGGCGAGAGCATTCCCGCAGACACGCTTTTCGTTGCCGCCGATGACGCACAGCGCCTCGACATGGTCGGGCAGCTTGCGCTGTTCGACCTCTACAACCGCTTTCGCACCGGCGGCGGCACGCTGCTCAGTGCCGGTGACCGCCCGCCCGCCGAGCTGCCGCTGCGCGAGGACCTGCGTACCCGCCTCGGCGCCGGCGTGGTGCTGCGCGTGGAGCCGCTCAGCGACGAGGAAAAACGCGCCGCGCTGAGCGAACATGGCCGCCAGCGCGGGCTTGCCCTCGCGCCCGAACTCATCGACTACCTGCTCAGCCACGTGACCCGCGACATGGGCACGCAGATGGCGGTGGTCGATACCCTGGATCGCGTCTCGCTGGAGCGCAAGCGCCCGATCACGCAGCCGCTGCTGCGCGAGGTGCTGCAGTTGATCAACAACAAAAATGCCTGACCGCCAAAGCGGCATCAACTCCGCCGTCATTCCCGCGCGAGCGGGAATCCAGCGACTTTGGGTTTGCATGGCAACGACACTGGATTCCCGCTTGCGCGGGAATGACAATCTGCTCCATAGCCATCCGTTAGCGAAATTGTTGAACCGAAGGAGCCTGTAATTGAACCTCGTGCTTTTTGATCTGGACAACACGCTGCTCGATGGCGACAGCGACTACGAATGGGCGCGCTTCCTGATCGACAAGGGCGTGCTCGACGGCGCCCATTACGAGGCGCGCAACGACGAATTCTTCCGCCAGTACAAGGCCGGTTCGCTGGACATCAACGCGTTCCTCGATTTCCAGCTCGCGCCGCTTGCCGCCCATCCGCGCGATCAACTGGATCGCTGGCATGCCGAATTCATGCAGACCCGCATCCGCCCGCTGATGGGCGCGGCGGCACGACAACTGGTGCAGCGCCACCTCGGCGAGGGCAGCCTGTGCGCCATTGTCACGGCGACAAACGCCTTCATCACCGCGCCGATTGCGCGCGAATTCGGCATTTCGCACCTGGTGGCGACCGAACTGGAGGAACGCGACGGCCAGTACACCGGCAGGCCGCGCGGCACGCCGAGCTTCCGCGAAGGCAAGCTGGTGCGGGTGGACGAATGGCTCTTCTCGATCGGCCGTGCCTGGGGCGAATTTCCGCAGACCTGGTTCTACAGCGATTCGCACAATGACCTGCCACTCCTGGAACGGGCGCACCGGCCCGTGGCAGTGGACCCGGACGCCACCCTGCAGGAACTGGCCGGACGGCGCGGCTGGCCTGTAATCAGCCTGCGGTCGGCGTAACGGCAGCGGCAGAGGGAATTCAAAGGAACTTCACCGGGGCTTGAACGGCAGCGGCGCCACCCTCTGGATAGAGGGATGGAGTATCATTGCCCCCGGTTCCATATGGACACCGTACAACAAAGAAATCAGGACGACGGCCCGGGGCGCAGCAGACGGCACCCGGTTCTGAACCGCCTGTTCAGCAACCCGCTTCCCATTCCGCGATTTTTCGTCCCAATTTGATCAAGAAATTCATCCGACGGGTACTCAGGCTGGACGCCAGGTCCGGCCACAGCCTCATTCCCGTCAGCAAGCACGGCGTCCGGCGCGAGGCGCTGTCCCACGGCGCGCGCAAGACCTGTGAAGTGCTGCAGCAGGCGGGCCATTCCGCGTATGTGGTCGGCGGCGCGGTGCGCGACCTGCTGCTGGGCGTGCCGCCCAAGGATTACGACGTCGCCACCAGCGCCCTGCCCGAGGAAGTCCACAAGCTGTTCCGGCGCTCGCGTCTGATCGGCCGGCGCTTCAAGCTCGTGCACTGCATGTTCGGCAGTGAAACCATCGAAGTCTCGACCTTCCGCGCCGGCGACTCGTCCGACACCGACGAGCACGGCCGGGTGCTGCGCGACAACGTGTACGGCTCGCGCGAGGAAGACGCGGCGCGCCGCGACTTCACCGTCAATGCGATGTATTACGACCCGCACGACGAATCCATCCTCGACTTCCACAACGGCCTGCGCGACCTGAAGAAAAAAACGGTGCGCATCATCGGCGATCCGGGCGCCCGCTTCCGTGAAGACCCGGTGCGCATGCTGCGCGCGGCGCGCTTTGCCGCGAAGCTGGAATTCAAGATCGACCCCGCGACGCGCGCGCCCATCGCCGAGATGGCCAAGCTGATCGAGAACGTGCCGGCGGCGCGGCTCTTCGATGAAATGCTCAAGCTGCTGCTCTCGGGCCACGCCGCATCCTGCGTGCGCGAGCTGCGCGAGGCCGGCCTGCACCACGGCCTGCTGCCCATGCTCGACGTCATCCTCGAGCAGCCCATGGGCGAGCGCTTCGTCATGCTGGCGCTGGGCGAGACCGATGAACGGGTGCGCGCCGGCAAACCGGTGTCGCCGGCCTTCCTGTTCGCCTCACTGCTGTGGCATGAAGTGCTGACGGCATGGACCAAGGAGCAGCAGAACGCCCGGCCGGTGGCGGCGCTGCACCTGGCCATGGATGCGGTGCTCGACAAGCAGACCGACAAGCTCGCGATTCCGCGCCGCTTCACCGCGATGATGAAGGAAATCTGGCTGCTGCAGCCGCGCTTCGAGCAGCGCAGCGGCAAGCGCCCGTTCGCACTGCTGGAGAACGAACGCTTCCGCGCCGGCTACGACTTCCTCGCGCTGCGCTCGGCCAGCGGCGAATGCCCCCAGGAACTCACCGACTGGTGGGAACGCTTCCAGCACGCCTCGCCCGACACGCGCGAGGACATGCTCAAGCCGGCCGCCCCTGACGAACGCCGTCCGCGCCGCCGGCGCCGCCCGGGACGCAAACCCGGCGGCAGCAGCGGGAGTGGTGACAACGGCGGCGCGCCTCCGGCAGCACCGGCCGACTGAGAACGCCCATGACGGTGCGGCGAACCTCCGCGCTCATCGGCATCGGCGCGAACCTGGGTGATCCGCACCGGAGCATCGCCGCGGCAATCTCCGCGCTCGGCGCCCTTCCCGACAGCGCCTTGCTGCGCAGCTCGTCGCTTTATCGCACCGCCCCGGTCGGCAAGACCGACCAGCCCGATTTCTTCAATGCTGCTGCATTGATCGAGACCGCGCTCGCTCCTCGTGTGCTGCTCGACGCATTGCTCGCCATCGAACACGCGCAGGGCCGCGAACGCAGTGTCCCGAATGCGCCGCGCACGCTCGACCTCGACCTGTTGCTGTATGGTGATCGCATGATTGATGAACCCGGCCTCGCCGTGCCGCACCCGCGCATGCACGAGCGGCGCTTCGTGCTCGATCCGCTGGTGGAAATCACCCCGTATTGCGTCATCCCCGGCCGAGGCGCTGCCAGCGCCTGGCTGGCCAAGTCACTGGACCAACGCGTGGAGCGGCTGCCGACATGAACCCCCTGTCGTTCTTTTCCCAGATGCCCGTGCTGGCCCAGACCGTCGGCCTGCTTGCGCTGTCGAACCTGTTCATGACCTTTGCCTGGTATGCGCACCTGAAGAACCTCGCCGGAAAGCCCGTGCTGATTGCCGCGCTGATCAGCTGGGGCATTGCGCTGTTCGAATATCTGCTCCAGGTGCCCGCGAACCGCATCGGCTACACGCAGTTCTCGCTGGCGCAGCTCAAGATCCTGCAGGAAGTGATTACCCTTTCGGTGTTCGTGCCCTTTGCGCTGTTCTACATGGACCAGCCGCTCAAGCTCGATTATCTGTGGGCCGCCTTGTGTATCATGGGCGCGGTGTATTTCATCTTCAGAAGCTGAGGATGCTGAACATGTCCTTCGACAGGCTCAGGACGAACGGCAAAGGATTGATTCCGTTCGTGGCGAGCCTGTCGAACCATGAACGGAATCAACAGACCTAGCAACATGTCCCTGTCCAAATACCGCTACATCGTCGTCGAAGGCCCCATCGGCGTGGGCAAGACCAGCCTTGCGCGGCGCCTCGCCGAACGGCTGGAGGCCGAAACGCTGCTGGAGCGCCCGGAGCAGAACCCCTTCCTCGCGCGCTTCTACCAGGACATGCAGCGCTGGGCGCTGCCGACGCAGTTGTTCTTCCTGTTCCAGCGCATGAGCCAGTTGCAGGAACTCAGCCAGTTGAGCCTGTTTTCCAAGTCCACGGTGGGCGACTTCCTGCTCGACAAGGATCCGCTGTTCGCGCGCCTCACGCTGTCCAACGAGGAGCTGCGCCTGTACCAGCAGATCTATGACTCGCTGCAACTGCAGGCACCGCGGGCCGACCTGGTGATCTACCTTCACGCCGAGCCGAACATCCTCGCCGAGCGCGTGCGCCGGCGCGCCGCCGAATTCGAGCGCGGCATTGCCCTCAACTATCTGGCCGTGCTTGCAGAAAGTTACAGCCGCTTTTTCTACCAGTACAATGCCAGCCCCGTGCTGATCGTGAACTCGGAACGGCTCAATTTCGTCGACAATGACCGCGACCTGGAGCTGCTGATCAGCCGCGTGGATGCGATGCGCGGCGGACGCGAGTTCTTCAACTTCGGCGACTAGCTGCAGCGACTAACGCAGACGAAGACTGACACCGCGCGGCGGGCGCAATGCACCCGGCGCGCACAACCGACAGGAAGGATGCACCGTGGCCTACAATCAGGACTTGCGAATGGCGCGGTTGACGATCAACAACCTCGCGAAGATGCGCGCCGATGGCACGCGCATCGCCATGCTCACCTGCTATGACGCCAGTTTCGCCGCGCTGCTCGACTCAGTGGGCGTGGACATCCTGCTGATCGGCGATTCGCTGGGCATGGTGCTGCAGGGCCATGACTCTACGCTGCCGGTCACGCTGGAACAGATCGCGTATCACACCAGTTGCGTGGTGCGCGGCTCGACGCGCGCCTTCATCATCGCCGACATGCCCTTTGGCAGTTACCAGGAATCGCCGCAACAGGCCTTTCGCAACGCCGCCACGCTGATGGCTGCAGGCGCACAGATGGTCAAGCTCGAAGGCGGCGCCGATTTCGCCGAAACCGTGCATTTCCTCGTCGCCCGCGGCATCCCGGTGTGCGCGCATGTCGGCCTCACGCCGCAGTCGGTGCATGCAATGGGTGGCTACCGCGTGCAGGGCAAGGGCGATGCCGGACCGAAGCTCATCGCCGATGCCCATGCCCTGGAAGATGCCGGCGCGCAAATGCTGCTGATGGAGGCCATTCCCGCCGTGCTGGCGAAGCAGGTGACCCAGGAGCTGCGCGTGCCCACGATCGGCATCGGCGCGGGCGCGGGTTGCTCGGGCCAGGTCCAGGTAG
>CAIYPG010000157.1 GCA_903928055.1 uncultured beta proteobacterium
AAATACACTTTCCTGGTCACCATTCTGATCATGGGTGTCTCGACGCTCTCTGTCGGTCTGTTGCCCGGCTACACTTCGTGGGGGATCTGGGCCCCGGCCGTGCTTATCAGCCTGCGCATGCTGCAGGGATTGGCGCTGGGTGGTGAATATGGCGGTGCTGCAACCTATGTTGCCGAGCATGCGCCGCACAACAAGCGTGGCTTCTATACCAGCTTCATACAAACGACGGCCACTCTGGGCCTGTTCCTGTCGCTGCTGGTGATTCTCGGCACGCGCACCTGGATGGGTGAGCAGGAATTCGGTGACTGGGGATGGCGCATCCCGTTCTGGATTTCGGCGATCCTGCTGGTCATCTCCGTGTGGATACGACTCTCGCTGAACGAGTCGCCCGCCTTCCTTAAGATCAAGTCCGAGGGGACGCATTCGACACAGCCGCTGACCGACTCGTTTGCCAAATGGACGAACCTGAAGATCGTGCTGCTGGCCTTGTTCGGCCTCACGGCCGGCCAGGCGGTGGTCTGGTATGCGGGGCAGTTCTATGCGCTGTTCTTCCTGACGCAGACGCTCAAGGTCGACCTCACGGCTGCCAACTACATGATCGCGGCGTCGCTGTTGCTCGGAACGCCGTTCTTCATCGTGTTCGGGGCCCTTTCCGATCGCATTGGACGCAAGCCGATCATCATGGCCGGTTGTCTGCTGGCGGTGCTGACCTACTTCCCGCTGTTCAAGGGGATTGCGCAGTTCGGCAATCCGGCGCTCTATGCAGCAGGCGAGAAATCTCCTGTCGTCCTGCTGGCGGATCCGGCCAACTGTTCCTTCCAGTTCAATCCGACGGGCACCGCCAAATTCACGAATTCCTGCGATATCGCCAAGGCGACGCTGGCGGGACTTTCGGTGAATTACGCCCACGAGGATCTGCCTGCCGGCGCGGTAGCGAGCATCAAGATCGGGGAGTCGACGATCGAGAGCTATGATCCCAAGAGCGTGTCAGCGGATGAGGCCAAGACCAAGGATGCGTCTTTCAAGAAGGCGGTGGCCGACGGTGTGAAGGCTGCGGGCTATCCGGCGAAGGCGGATCCGGCACAGATCAACTATCCGATGGTGGTGCTGTTGCTCACCATCCTGGTGATCTATGTGACCATGGTCTACGGCCCGATCGCAGCCATGCTGGTTGAGCTGTTCCCGACCCGCATCCGATACTCGTCAATGTCGCTGCCGTATCACATCGGCAATGGCTGGTTTGGCGGGTTTCTTCCGGCCACGTCGTTTGCCATCGTGGCGGCGACCGGAGATATCTATTCGGGCCTGTGGTACCCGATCGGCGTTGCTGCAATGACCTTCGTGATCGGCACCTTGTTCATCAAGGAAACCAAGAACGTCGACATTCACGACCCTGACCTCAAGCACGCCCCGGTTCGAGGCATTTCGTAGCTGCGCGTACCGGAAAGGTCCCCCGGATGTGGCGGCGTTGAGCCGCCCGGTTTTAGGGACCTGAAGCATGCAAAAGGCCCGCATTTGCGGGCCTTTTGCATGCCTTCCCCTTGGCTTAGCCTTTGAATTACTGTACAATTCGCAGTCTTTTTCCCCGTGCGCCGATCGTGGTGTGCGTCGGTCGGCCAAGTAGCTCAGTCGGTAGAGCAGCGGATTGAAAATCCGTGTGTCGGTGGTTCGATTCCGCCCTTGGCCACCATCAGCGCCTTGGATGGATGCCGGACGGGGCGGGGGTAGCAGGTCACGTTTTCAGCCGTTTCGTCCGCAAGGCGAGGCGGATTCTTCGCACTCAACCAGGAGTGTTTTCAATTGCAAGAAATACTGCAATACCTCAAGAAAAACAACGGTGAGCGGATGGACTTGGATATTGCCAAGGCTACGGGCATTCCGCTTGAAAGCGTTCGCCGTCATGTGACCGGGCTTGCCGCGACAGGCCAGATCATCACCTGCCGGCTGACGAAGTATGTTGACGGCAAGACCATCGAAGGCTGGTCCTGCCGCGTATCCGGCTATATTCCGCCGGCCGCTCCTGGCCGCAAGCCGAAAGCCGGAAAGTAGGCTGAAAAGCCGCGCGGCCTGGGTTCAGGCCGCGTTTTTCCCCAGCACCTCGGGATTGACGACGCTCACCGGCTTGCCGGCAGCATAGGCAACGATCTGCTCGAATACGTCGCTGAACGCCGCTTCATAGGCATCGCGCTCGACGTAGCCGATGTGCGGCGTGCCGATCACGTTTTCCATGGTCAGCAACGGATGGCGCGGGTCGGTCATCGGTTCTTCCGGGAAGACATCCAGTGCCGCCCGTCCGGGCCGGCCTGCACGCAGCGCCTGGAGAAGCACGTCAGGATCAATCAGCCCGAAACGGCTGGTGTTGACGATGAGTGAGGTCGGCTTCATGCGTGCCAGGTCCTCCGCAGTAATGATGTTGCGTGTTGCCGCGATCAGCGGCATGTGCAGCGAGATCACGTCGCATTCCTCGAAGAAGGCCTCGCGGCTGCGTGCCGGACTGTAGCCATCGGCTTTCGCCCGCGTCATTGACCCCTCGCGCCCCCACACTTTTACCTTCATGCCGAAGGCCTTGCCGAAGTCTGCAACCACGCCACCGATGCGGCCGTAGGCATAGATTCCCAGCGTCCGGCCGCGCACTGTGGTGCCGACGCCCGATTGCCATTTTCCGGCATGCAGCGACGCCATCTGCTTCGGCAGTTCGCGAAATGACATGAGGATCAGTGCCCAGGCCAGTTCGGCCGTGGCGTAGGACGGTTGCCCCGGATGCTGCCCGGAGGACACGATGACGCCATGGCGCGTGCAGGCCTCCACGTCGATGTGCGGGAAGGAGCCGCGCTGGCTGATGATCTTCAGCTTCGGCAGGCGCTTCAACAGTGCCTCGCGCACCGGCGTGCGCTCGCGGATCAGCACCAGTACTTCGGTGTCCTTCAGGCGTTCGGCAAGCGTGTCCACGTCCTTGGTATGATCGTTCCAGATTTTCACGTTGTGGCCGCTGAGCTTGGCGTAGCAGGGCAGCGTGCGCAGCGTGTCGTGGAAATCGTCAAGTATGCTGATGTTCATGGCCTGCTCCTCGGGCTCTGGCGTGATGTCCCCGCGATTTTTCGTTGATGCATGGGGACGATGTGGACGCATCATACCAATAGCGGCGGGGTTCCCCGTGCCGCATGTTTTCGACAAGGAAGGACACATGAGAATCAAGGCATTGCTGCAGTCATTGGCCATTGCGGCCATTAACTTCGCCGCACCTGCCAGTGCGCAGGTGCCCGCGAAACTGGTGTTCGGCACGAACTGGTATCCGGAAGCAGAGCATGGCGGCTATTACCAGGCGATGGCCGAGGGCACCTACAGGAAACACGGCCTTGATGTGAGCATACGACCGGGCGGTCCGCAGGTGAACGGCCTGCAACTGCTGCTGGCCGGGCAGATTGACCTGTTCATGGGCTACGACATCCAGAGCATCAAGGTGCTCGAGCAGGACTTGCCGGTCGTGACGGTGGCGGCGACTTTCCAGAAGGATCCCACGGTGCTCATTTCCCATCCGGGAACGGGCGTGACGAAGATTGAAGACTTGAAGGGGCGCCCAATTGCCATTGGCGCCGCCAGCGACAACACCTTCTGGCCCTGGCTCAAGGCACGCTACGGATTTGCTGACGCGCAGAAACGACCCTATGCATTCAGCGTGCAGCCCTTTCTCGCCGACAAGCTGCTGTCGCAGCAGGGCTACGTCACTTCCGAGCCCTATTCGGCGGAGAAGGGCGGTGTGAAGCCGGTGGTGCTGCTGCTCGCCGACCAGGCCTACCCGCCCTATGCCGAGACGGTGGTGGTGACGCGCGACACGCTGGCCAGGCGGGGCGATGCGGTGAAGCGCTTCATCCAGGCGAGTGCCGAGGGCTGGAAGAGCTACCTCGCCAATCCGGCGCCGGGCAATGCGCTCATCAAGAAGGACAATCCGCAGATGGAGGATGACCTGCTTGCCCACGGCGTGCGCACCATGAGGCAGTACGCCATGGTTACCGGCGGTGATGCCGTGAAGCAGGGCATCATGACCATGACCGATGCGCGCTGGAAGCAGACCTACGATTTCATGGTCAACGCAAACATGGTCAATCGGAGCATCGATTATCGCAGGGCCTACACGCTTGACCTGGTGAAGGGCGTCACGGTGCTGCCGTAGCGGGGAGGGTGCCGCTGCCGCCGGCGCGCAGCGACGCACGCACCATGTCAATGTGCTGGCGCAGTGTGTACACATCGGCGCTGAACGCAATTGGCAGGGGGCGCGTGTAGGCGCGCTTTTCCAGGTCATCCAGCCGTGCAAGGTAGTCCTTGAGGCGCGCCGGATCGAAGCGGTCCTTCAACTCCAGTTCCAGCAGCTTCAGTTCGCCATACCAGCGGTAGATGCGCGAGCGAATGCGCCAGGTGTAGATCATCGGTGCCAGCTTGATGGCCGGAATCAGCACCGCGATCAGCGGCACCAGCAGCACGATGATGCGATCAACGAGTGTGGCGGCCCAGAACGGCAGGTAGCGCTGCAGAAAGGGCGGTCCGGAGGTGTAATAGCGTTGCGCCTCGCTGCTTGCCGGAAACTCCGCATCGCGCAGCGCCGGAAATTCGCCCGCCTTCTGGAATATCCCGGTGCCGCCGTGGACCTCGGCCATGGCCTGCAGCATGAGTCCTGCCAGAGCCGGATGGAAATCCTCGGTGACCATGATGTTCGCGGTGGGGGCGAGCAGCGTCACATCGCGAGGCGGAATGTTGCGCATCAGGTTGATTCCGCCCTCGGGCAGTTTTACCGTGGACAGGAACGGAAAGGCCTTGGTATAGGCGGCGGCACGGTCAAAGCTGAGCAGCCGCACGTTTTCGTTCTGCAGCAGTTTCGCAATGGTGGGCGATTCGGCCGGGCCGATCATGAACACGGCATCGATGTGGCCGGCGAGCAGCGCCTTGGCTGCAGCTTCGCCGCCGAGATCACTGATGCGCGTCGGCGGACTCCAGGCTTGATTCACCAGCAGCAGTTGCGTGGCGAGCTTGCGCGCACCGCTGCCGATCGGCCCGACCGCGATGCGGCGGCCGCGCAACTGGCGCAACTGGTCCTCGATTTCTGCGCCGCGATAAAACACCCATACCGGTTCGTAATACACGCTGCCCAGCGTGAACAGGCCGGGGTAGTCCTGCGGAATGCCGCTGCCCGACTGCACCAGCCCGACGTCGATGCCGGGTTGCGTGCCGTTCTGGGTGGCTGCCAGTCGTTCCAGGTTTTCCACAGAGCCGGCGGATGGGCGCAGTTCAAGGCGGATGCCGTTTCGTGCCAGCACTTCCTGATAGCGTTTGGCAAAGCCATGATAGGCGCCATCCTCGGTGCCGGTGGTCATGACGAAGGTCTTCGGCGGCGCAGGCTTGACGAACTGGTAGGCGATCCAGAACGCCGCGAGCACCAGCACGACCAGCGGCAACACGCTCGCGGCGGCATCGCGCAATGAGATTTTGGACAAGTGCAGGCGCGACAGGTCGATGCGTGGCAGCGGTTTCATTGGCACCAAACATACCCGAATTTGCGTGATGTGGCGCGCATTCCCCGATAGAATCCCGCTCGGAGGAGGGAGCATGACACGAACTGCGGCCGCAATATCCGGCGCGGCACTGGCTGCCGCTCTGCTGGGAGGATGCACCGACCTGGCACGCGATGATCGTCGCGACAGTCGTATCGCGCTGCCCGAAGCGCCGCGGCTTGATCCCTTCTCCAGGGCGCGGCCTGGTGACGAACTTCCCGGCGGCTGGCGCGCATGGACCTTGTCGCGCTTCAAGAAACCGACCGATTACGCGCTGGTCGCCGATGCAGGGCGCACGGTCGTGAAAGCGCATGCGGACGGCTCCGCTTCGGGGCTGGTACACGACATCAATGTCGATCCGCGCGAGTTTCCCGTCCTGCGCTGGCGCTGGAAAGTCGACCGGCTGATCCCCGGTGCAGACAACACGCGCGGGGAAACCGAGGATGCGCCGGTACGCATCATCGTGGCCTTCGAAGGTGATCGATCCAAACTGGATTTCGATGACCGCATTTTCTTCACCCAGGTGCGAATGCTCACGGGCCAGGAGATGCCCTATGCCACGCTGATGTATATCTGGGAGAATCGTGCACCGATTGGCACCGTGATACCGAGCCGCCACACATCGCGCGTGCGCATGGTCGTGGCCGACAGCGGGCGCGACCGGCTGGGTGCCTGGCAACAGGAAGCGCGCAACATCCGCGAGGATTACCGGCGCGCCTTCGGCGAAGAGGCGCCCATGATCAAGTCCATCTCGATCATGACCGACACCGACAATACCGGCGAGCAGGTACAGGCCTGGTATGGAGACATCGCGTTCGAGCGCGCCGCACACGCCGCAGTGCGCGAATCTTCCGCCACGCTGGACTGATGGGTGCGATTGCGGCATTCTTGACCGTCATCCCCAATCCTCCTGCGTGGCGCGGCAATGTCCTCCCTCAAAGATCTGCAATCCCTCGGCCAGTCGGTATGGCTGGACTTCATCAGCCGCGACCTGGTCGCATCGGGCGAACTCGCGCGCCTGGTCTCGGCCGGACTGCGCGGACTGACTTCGAATCCCGCGATTTTCGAAAAGGCGGTGGGCCAGGGCACCGATTACGCGGTGGAGATTGCCGAACTGGCGCGAGCCGGCCACGATGCCCGGGCGATCTACGAGCGCGTGGCGATACGCGACATCCAGAGTGCCGCGGATGCGCTGCGACCGGTCTATGACGCCACTGCAGGTGCCGACGGGTTCGTCAGCCTGGAGGTGTCGCCTGACCTTGCCGATGATACGGACGGAACCCTGTCCGAGGCGCGCCGGCTGTGGCGCGAGGTTGCGCGTCCCAATCTGATGGTCAAGGTTCCGGGCACGCCGGCCGGCGTACCGGCGATACGTGAGCTCATCACCGAGGGCATCAGCGTCAATGTCACGCTGCTGTTCTCCCAGCAGGCCTACGAGAGTGTTGCTGCGGCCTACATCGACGGACTGGAAGCGCGTGCATTGCTGGGCGCTGACCTTGCCCGCGTTGCGGGTGTGGCCAGCTTTTTCGTCAGCCGCATCGATAGCGCCGTGGATGCGCTGCTCGACCGCAGGATTGCCGCGATCGCTGCGAACAACGCCACAGCTCGCGGCGTGCTTGCAGCACTGAAGGGGAGGGTGGCGATCGCCAATGCCAGGCTCGCCTATCACCATTACCAGTCGCTGACGGCCGGCAGGCGCTGGCAGGCACTTGCGGCAAAGGGCGCGCGGCCGCAGCGCCTGCTATGGGCCAGCACCAGCAGCAAGAATCCGGCATACCGCGATGTGATTTACGTCGAGGAGTTGATCGGTGCCGAGACAGTGAACACGCTGCCGCCGGCCACGCTCGAAGCCTTCCTCGACCATGGCGTCGCAAAACCTGCAATCACCAAGGATGTCGAAGGCGCGCGCCATGTTCTGGTTGAACTGGCGCGGGACGGCATCTCGCTCGATGCGGTCACCGATGAATTGCTGCGTGATGGCGTGAAGCTGTTCGCCGAGGCCTTCGCCAAATTGCTGGCGGCGGTGAATGCGCAGGCCGGCAAGGTGAAGTGAGGGGAGCGGGGCGGTTGTGACCGGAGTTATATCCTGATAACAATTTCTTCATGAATTTGCTTTGATAAAAAGCAATTCGTTGAAATTGATAATATTAAATCCGCAGTTTCAGGCCGCCCAGCGATCTCCGGATTTTGAAACCCTGCCTTCGGACTGCAGCTTGATCAGGTGGGCATGCAGTGAGCGCGCCGCGACCGGGTGCACTTTTGCGGGCACGTCGTCGTAGGCCTTCACCACCAGTTCATCCAGCGTGCCGCCGTCTGCATTGGACAGGCTCACGGCACGCACGGCTTCCAGTACCTTGGCTTCGCGTTCCAGCCGGTGTTTGATGATGCGATCGATGGCTTTTTTCGGATCGGCAATCAGGAAGCCATGTCCCGGTGCGATCCATTCCGCGCCCACGGCCTGCGCAGCGCGCAGCGACGTGAAGTAATCGACCATGTTGCCGTCAGGCGGGCCGATCACCACGGTTGACCCCTGCATGACATGGTCGCCGGTGAACAGCATGTTCTCCTCTTCCAGGAGGTAGATCACCTGGTTGGAGGCATGGCCCGGCGTGTGTATCACGCGCAGCGTGCAGCCGCCGATGGCGATGCGTTCACCATCGGCAGGAATGAGGTCAGGCGCGAAGTCCCGGTCCTGGTTGCCGAACTCGGGCGCAGGGCGGCCGATCAATTCGACGCCGGCGCCCATGTCATCGATAAGGGCCTTGATCCGTGTCGCAGCGGGCGAATGATCGGTGTGCGTATGCGTGGCGAGCAACCAGCGGATGCGGCCCTTGCCGTCGGGCCCCCTGGCTTCTGACAGCAGCGCGTCGATGTGCACATCGAGTGCCGGGCCGGGGTCGATGATGGCGATGTCGTCGCCGTCGCCGATGAGATAGGCATTCGTGCCCGGGCCCGTCATGAAACCGGGATTCGGCGCGGTGATGCGGCGCACGCGCGGCGACAGCCGCGTCATGACGCCGGGGATGATCTCGTAGGAGGCCGTGCCCCCCATGTGAGGGTCGAGCTTGCTGACCTCGGCATAGGCGGCATCGCCCGGACGCAGCGAGCGGCTGCCGTCGCGGCCCGTCGCGCGGCGCGGCAGAATGACCGGAATGTCGCGCGGTGTGCGCGCATAGGCCATCAGCGCGGCGCTGTCGGGAAACTGCGCCAGTGTCTTCAGCGTTTCGATGGTGGGCACGATCATCTGGATCTCGCCCTTCTTCTGGCGCTCCAGCGCATCGGCAGGACGAATCCAGTGATGGTGGTCCGACTCGTCGCCGTCGTGTGATGCGGTCTGGTTCAGCGGCACTGCGGTGACGAGGAAGCGCGTGTCGTAGCGGCGCGGCGCACCCACCGGCGTGATCCAGTGGCTGAAATAGGCCACCTGGTCGAGGGCCGGGCGCAGATGGTGTTCGCGCAGCAATTCGGCAAAGCCCACCCTGCCGGCGATCAGATCGGCGCGCAGGCTGGCCAGCCTGCCGGCGAGCACGGTGTCGTCATGCGTCACCAGTTCACCGCGACGATCGCGGCACAGCAGCAGTCCGGATTCCTCGAAGCATTCGCGCAGCGCGGCGATCCAGTAGGCGAGGCCGCCTTCATTCAGTTCGAGCAGGCGGTTTGCATCGGCGTCGTCCAGGCCGTCGCACAGCGATGCCCAGTGCGGATCGGAATCGGCGGGCTCGAGGCCGCCGCCCGGGAATACATAATTGCCGCCGACGAAGACCATCTGCTCGGTACGGCGCATCATGAATACCTCCAGGCCATCGTCCGTGTCGCGGGCGATGATCACGGTTGCCGCAGGGCGTGGTGTGAGGTGCTTGTTGGGATTGGGTTCGTTCATGCGGTTAGTTTAACTGCAGGAACGGAAGGCGTCAGCCACACAGGCGGGACGCGGTTTGTCCGGGCCCAAAATAAAAAAGCCCGGTTGCCCGGGCTTTTTTATTCCAGAGGGCCTGCTTAACCGCAACTGCCGACTGCGCCGCAGGCGGTGCAGAAATCGCAGCCGTCCTTGCGGATCACGGTCATGTTGCCGCACTCGTTGCACAGTGCGCCCTGGATGATGCGGTTGCCCGATTGCTCGCGCGGTGCTTCGAGCAGTCCCATTTCGCGCGTCGGGTAGCCGTTCTCGTCCAGGATGCCGAGCATGGCGTAGCGATGGATCAGCAGGCGAGCCACGTAGGCGACGGTGGACGGGAAGGTTTCCTGGCGGCGCGCGCCGGGAACAAAGGCCATGAAATCACCCAGCGGTTCGGAATAGCTGAGGAGCTTGCGGAGTTTCATGCCGATCCAGGCAGGATCCAGCACGCGCATGTCGAGGGACAGGAGGCGTGCCAGGCCGTCGAGTGCGCGCGGATAGTGGCCCGACAGGAACATGCTGTAAGGACGGGTTGCCATCGTGCCGAAACCGGCCTCGGGCGGCAGCGTGATTTCCTTCAGGCCGACGACGAAGTCTTCGGAGGTGGCCGGGTTCTGGATGTCCACGGTCCAGGACAGCGTGCCGCCGGTGCCGGTCTTCGGTTCCTGCACGGCGAACATGGCATCCAGGACCGGATGCGGACGGCCGTCGGGCGACAGCAGGTCGGGCGTCTTCTCGTCAATGGCGCCGAGCTGGTCGCAACGCCAGCGCACGACCTGCGCCACGCCGGACACCACGCTGGGCATGAGCTTCTTCTCGCCGCTCGGCGGGAAGGGCATCTCGAAGGAATGGTCGCCAGGCGTCTTGGACAGCACATCAAGCTTCAGTGCCAGCCAGGCGCGGTCATTGGCGCGCATGTCCATGGACAGCGTCTTCGCCACGGCACCCAGGCCGCGCGGCTGCTCGTTGCCGTTCACCCAGACTTCGAACGGGAACTTGCGGCCCTCTTCCTCGATGTGCCCGACGAACAGCGCGAACTCGCCGCCCGGATGCGGAATCATGTAGGTCCAGGACGGATTGCCGCCGGTCAGGTTGGGACGTCCCGGCCACACCAGCGAGGACAGCACCGGCGCGGGAATGGACTTGATGGAGAGGCGGCGGTTGGCAGGCTGCTCCTCGCCCCACACCAGGTCCACATCCTGCGGCTTCTTGCTCTGCTCTTCCTTCTTGACTTCACCGCCGACTGACAGCACCGAGCCGAGCACGGCGTTGGGGCGATACGTGGCGAGGCCCTTCAGGCCGGCGCGCCATGCCGACATGTAGAGGTCTTCGAAGTCAGCGTACGGATAATCCTCGGGCACGTTGACCGTTTTCGAGATCGAGGTGTCGACGAAGGGCGCGACTGCGGCCACCACGTCCTTGTGCGCCTTGGCGGAGATTTCCAGCGCGGTGACAAAGTACGGCGGGAGGTTCTTCACGTCGCCGCCGACATGCTTGTAGATGCGCCACGCGTAGTCCTCGACGTCGTATTCCTTCCAGGTTCCATCGGCCATGCGCTTCCTGCGCTGGTAGGTCCAGGAGAACGGCGGCTCGATGCCGTTGGAGGCGTTGTCGGCGAAAGCGAGGCTGATCGTGCCGGTGGGCGCGATCGACAGCAGGTGCGAATTGCGGATGCCGTGGGTGCGGATCTTCTGCTTGATCTCGGCCGGCAGGCGCGAGGCGAAGTTGCCGCCGGACAGATACATGTCGGCGTTGAACAGCGGGAATGCGCCGCGCTCCTTGGCCAGTTCCACCGATGCGAGGTAGGAGGCATCGCGCATCACTTCGGAAATCTTCGCGGCCATGGCACAGGCCTCGGGGGTGTCGTACTTGATCCTCAGCATGATCAAGGCGTCCCCGAGGCCCGTGAAACCGAGTCCGACACGACGCTTGGATTGCGCTTCTGCATGCTGTGCGGCCAGCGGCCAGCGGGTGGCCTCCAATACGTTGTCCAGCATGCGGATCGAGGTCTCGACCACCTGGCTGAGGGCGGCGACATCCAGTTCGGCCTCTGCAGTGAACGGTGCCTTGATGAATTTCGTGAGGTTGAGCGAGCCCAGGCAGCAGCAGCCGTAAGGCGGCAACGGTTGTTCGGCACAGGGGTTCGTGCTCTCGATGGTCTCGCAGTAGTACAGGTTGTTGTCGCGGTTCATGCGGTCAAGGAACAGGATGCCCGGCTCGGCGTGGTCGTAGGTCGAGCGCATGACCTGGTCCCACAGTTCGCGGGCGGGAACCTTGCGGTAGACCCACATGCCGTCTTCACGCTGGTAGGCGCCGCCATCACGCGTGTCGGCTGAGGGTTCCGCCTTGTGGATCAGTTCGACTTCGCCGTCGGATTCAACGGCGCGCATGAAGTTGTCGGTGACGCCGACCGAGACATTGAAGTTCGTCAGGTCGCCCTTGTCCTTGGCGTGGATGAAATCCTCGATGTCCGGATGGTCGCAGCGCAGCACGCCCATCTGCGCACCGCGCCGGCTGCCGGCCGATTCCACCGTCTCGCAGGAGCGGTCGAACACGCGCATGTAGGAGATCGGACCGCTGGCGTGTGATTGCGTGCCTTTCACAAAGGCGTTCTTCGGACGGATCGACGAGAAGTCGTAGCCGACTCCGCCGCCGCGGCGCATGGTTTCTGCGGCTTCTGCGAGCGCGGTGTAAATGCCGGGGCGGCCATCGACGATTTCAGTGATGGAGTCGCCCACCGGTTGCACGAAGCAGTTGATCAGTGTTGCCGAGAGTGAAGTGCCGGCCGCGGACATGATGCGTCCTGCGGGAACGAAGCCGCGCTCCTGTGCTTCGAGGAATTTCTTTTCCCAGAATGCGCGTTTGTCTTCGGTTTCTATCGCTGCGAGTGCGCGTGCAACGCGCAATCGAACATCGTGTACGGTACGCTCGTTTCCCTTGGCATATTTTTCGACGAGCACCTCGTCACAAATTGCCTGCTCAGGAAGAGTAACAACGGTTTTTGGAGAGGAATTTTCTTTTATATCAATGTTTTGCATTATTTTTCTCCAGTGACTTGGTATGTCTAGAATACGCCCGCTGATGCGGGATGCAAGCCCTTTTTTAATAACTTCCGGGAAAGGGTGAGCGACGATTCTACGGCGATTGCGGAGCGATTGGATGGCACTTTTTTGGGTTTTTGCAGGCCACTGATTTACTGGTTTTTTTCGGCGCCGATATTTCGGGAAAATGACAATTTTCCGCATTGTGAATATAAAACTTGCAATGCGGGATGAAAATATTTTTTGACTCACAACATATGGGGTCCACTTCTGGATGAAACACTAGGGAATGTGTCTCGGGAAATCCGGGTTTATTTCAACCGTTTCGAGCATGAGCGCACGCGTGACAGTGCCGTGACGCTGCGGTGACATCGACATCAACATCGACAACGAGGAGAAATGCATGGAGCACGACAAGGAGATTGCGACGCTGGCCGGTGGATGTTTCTGGTGTCTTGAAGCGGTGTATGACGGAATGAAAGGCGTGTTGTCCGTCGAGTCCGGTTACATGGGCGGGAAGAATCCTGATCCCACGTATGAACAGGTTTGTTCGGGGCGCAGCGGTCATGCGGAAGTGGTGCAGGTCACGTTCGATCCTGCGGTGGTGTCATTTCGCGAACTGCTGGAAGTGTTCTTCGTCATTCACGATCCGACCACGCTCAACCGTCAGGGCAATGATGCCGGCACGCAATACCGCTCCGCGGTGTTCTTCCATTCGGAAGCGCAGAAGATCGCTGCACAGCAGGTCATCGCCGCGCTCGAGGAGGCCGGGGTGTGGGGGGCGAAATTCGTAACCGAGATCACGCCGGCAACGACGTTCTGGATGGCAGAAGCCTATCACCAGGAATATTTTGCAAACAATCCCGGGCAGCCCTACTGCCAGTTCGTCGTTGCGCCGAAAGTGCAGAAATTCCGCAAGCACTTTCTCGGGAAGCTCAAGCCATAGCGGTGTTGCCGGTAGTAGCATGGAAAAATAGGGCGCGTGTGCAAGCCATGCACGCACGACTGGAAAAACAGAACAGCCCGTGAGCTGTCGTTCCAACTGTTGCCACGCGCGCTGCGCGGCACACGAGAAAGGGAGGTTCAGATCATGCGTATTGATGCAGTGAAGATGGGGGCGGCCTGCGTTGCGGCCTGTGCACTGATTGCACCGGTGGTGGCGATGGCGCAAAGCTACCCGAACAAGCCGGTCACCATCATCCATCCCTATCCGCCGGGTGGATCCACCGATCCCGAGGCGCGCCTGTATGCCTCCCGGCTGCAGGACAATCTGGGCGTTCCCTTCCTCATTGACGCGCGCCCTGGCGGCGGAACGACCATCGGCACGGCCATCGTGGCCAAGGCGCCGCCTGATGGTTATACGCTGCTCAGCATCGGATCGAGCTACACCATCGCGCCCCTGGCCTATCCCAGTCTTCCCTACGATCCGGTCAAGGACATCGCGCCGATTGCACTCATGAGCCGGCGCAGTTCCTTCATTGTGGTTCCGGCTTCGCTGCCGGTGAAGAACCTCGGCGAATTCGTCGCCTATGCAAGAGTCAATTCCGGCAAGGTCAACGCCGGCACATCGGGCGCGGGTGGCGTGACGCATCTGTCCATCGAATGGATGCTGTATGGCACCGGCATCAAGAAGGATGTCACGGTGGTCACCTACAAGGGCGGCGGGCCCATGTTCATCGACCTGATGGCAGGACGCCTGCAGGTGGCACTGGGCAGCGTGCTGGCGACCCTGCCGCAGATCAAGGCGGGAAAACTGCGCGCCATTGCTTCAAGCGGCGCCACGCGCAATCCGGCCATGCCCGACCTGCCCACAGTGGCCGAGCAGGGCGTGCCCGGATACGACTATGCCTTCTGGATGGGCATGGGCGCGCCCGGCGCCACGCCGCCTGCGATCATCAACCGGCTCAGCGCAGAGTTGATCAAGGTGGCGCGCGATCCCTCGGTCGGACAGAAACTTTCCGAGGAAGGCAGCATGGAAATGGTGGGCTCCACGCCAGATGTGTTCCGCAAGTACATCGTCGCGGAAATTGCGCGCTGGAAAAAGGTCGTCGCTGATACCAACTTCAAGCTGGAGGAATAAGCGCTGCCAGCGCAGGGGCGATTGGCAGGCGCCTAGGGGGCCAGCCGTTCCCTGGCCCATGCAACCGAATCCGGCGCATTGCGGTGATAGCGCAGACGGTCATGCAGGCGGCTGGTACGCCCCTGCCAGAACTCCACGCTGTCGGGTGCCAGCCGGTATCCACCCCAGTGCGGCGGACGCGGCGGATTGTCGCCGAAGCGCTGCGTCATCTCGGCCAGCCGCTGTTCCAGCACCGCGCGGTCGGGCAGCACTGCACTTTGCGGCGAGGCCCATGCGCCGAGCCGGCTACCCAGGGGGCGGGTGGGATAATAGGCATCCGATTCAGCCTCGCTCACCTTCGATACCGTCCCCTCGATGCGCACCTGCCGTTCCAGTTCCGCCCAGAAGAACAACAGCACTGCGCGGGGATTGCGCGCGAGGTCGCGGCCCTTGCGGCTGTCGTAATTCGTGAAGAACACGAAGCCCTGCGTGTCAAACTCCTTGAGCAGCACGACTCTGGCGGTCGGGCCGCCGCTGTCGGCAATCGTTGCCAGCGTCATTGCATTGGGCACGGGAACCTGCGACTTCAGCGCTTCGTCGAACCATTTCGAGAATTGCGCGAACGGCTCGGTGGCGGCGTCCGCCTCGTTGAGCGTGGCGCGTGCATACTCCTGGCGTAACAAGGTGATGTCCATGGCGCTTATTTTACCGTGCAAAGGCAGCGGTTCCGGAAACCGGAAGCGATTGTCTGGATTGTCTGATGTGAGGAAGGCGTGAAAGTCATTGTTCTGGGGGCGGGAGTCACCGGTACGGCATCGGCCTGGTACCTGAATCAGCTTGGGCACGAGGTCACTGTGATTGACCGGCAACCGGCCGCCGGCATGGAGACCAGCTTTGCCAACGGCGGGCAGATCTCGGTCTCGCATGCCGAGCCCTGGGCCAATCCCTCGGCGCCGCTCAAGCTGCTGCATTGGCTGGCGAGGGAGGATGCGCCGCTGCTGTTCCGGCTGCGCGCGGATCCTGCGCAGTGGCGCTGGGGCCTGCGCTTCCTGCTGGAGTGCCTGCCGGGGAGGACGCGACACAACATGGCCCAGCTCATCAGGCTGGGGCTCTACTCACGTTCCTGCCTGCAGGCATTGCGACGCGATACCGGCATTCGCTATGACCAATTGGAGAAGGGCATCCTCAACATCTATACCAGCACATCGGAATTCGAGGCGGCCCGCGAGCCGGCGCGCATCATGCGCGAGCATGGTTGTGACACGAAGCTGCTCGACACGGATGAGATGGTGCGCATCGAACCGGCGCTCGCGCAGTCGCGCCACCTGATCGTCGGCGGCAGTCATGCGCCGCAGGATGAGTCCGGTGATGCGCACCGGTTCACACAGGCACTTGCCGCGCTTGCGGCAATGCGCGGCGTGGTCTTTCGCTATGCCGCCAGCATTCGCGCACTCAGGGCAACAGGTGCAGGTGTGGAAGGCGTTGAGGTGGAATCAGCCGATGGTGGCACAACGGAACGTACTGAAGTGCTGCACGCTGACGCCTATCTGGTGTGCCTTGGCAGCTACAGTCCGCTGTTGCTGCGATCCCTTGGGGTGCACCTCAACCTGTATCCCGCCAAGGGCTACTCGGCAACACTGCCGGTCCGCGACCCGGCGAAGGCCTATTCGGTGAGCCTCACCGACAGTGAGTTCAAGATCGTGTTCTCGCGGCTGGGTGACAGGCTGCGGGTCGCCGGGACAGCGGAATTCAATGGCTATGACACTACGCTCAACCCGGTGCGCTGCCGCATGCTGGTGCGGCGGTTGCAGCAGTTGTGCCCCGGTGCCGCCGATTCGGCCAGTGCGGAATTCTGGACCGGCCTGCGGCCCTCCACGCCATCGAATCTGCCGTACATCGGGCACACCCGCCACGCCAACCTGTTCCTGAACACCGGGCATGGCACGCTGGGCTGGACGCAGGCCTGCGGTTCGGGGAGCGCCATCGCCGACATCATCAGCGACCGGCAACCGGAGGTGGATTTTTCGTTCTGCCAGGCGCATTGAGCCGCAGCCGGTCGAATGGCGCGTCAGTAGATTGAGCGGTTTGGCGTATGCCAGTTCGACCGGGAGTTGTAGGCGCTGCCCATCTGCAGCGCCGCCACGAACCAGAACAACGGCGCAATGCCGATCAGGGCGCCGAGCCCGCCCGCCATCATGGGCAGGCTGAACTGCAGGCTCATGCCCACCGAGGTGCGCAGGCCGATGACCTCCGAGGTGCGGCCCTGCGGCGCTGCTTCGTAGAGCAGGGTGTTCATTGTCGGATTGGCCAGGCCGTGGCCGAGGCCCATGGTGAACGCAAATACCATCAGCAGGGGCACGATGCCGACCATGCCGAAGATCAGGTTGCTCACACCGTTGATGCTCATGCACAGCAGCAGGATCTTCCACGCCGGCAGGCGCCGGGAAATCGGTCCGGCGAACGCCCGCACGGCGAAGGTGGCGCAGGAAAAACAGCCGATGATGAGGCCGATCTGCGAAGCGGAAATCCCCAGGCTCGCGCCGTAGAGCGGCGTCATGAACAGGAAGATGTCCCAGGACGTCGCAAACACCACATTGATGATGTAGATGTGCCGCAGTTGTGGATCGCGCAGCAGATCAGTGATTTTTCCCTGTGCGGCAGCCTTCGCATGCGGCTCCCGCGCTGACAGCTTCGGGAGTTTGCGGAACAGCACGAACTGCAATGAACATAGCGGCAGCAGCGCCAGCAGGAAGAACGCCCAGCTGAATCCGACATGATCGATCGCAAAGCCGGTGAGCATGGGTGAAAGCGTTGCCGAGGCGGCAATGCCGGTTGCGGCCAGTGCGAAATTCGCCGTCCGGTCTTCGGGTTTGCTTTGCTGGCCCACCATCTGCTGATTCATGAGGTGCGTGGTCATGAATGCGCCGCCGACCACGAGGCCTGCGATGGCCAGTGCAGCGACATGGGGCACGCTTGCGGCGAGCAGGGCGGCACAGGCCAGCAGGATGACGCAGATCAGGTTGAGCGAGCCGCTGCCATGGCGGTCAACGTATCGACCGAGGTGGATCGATCCCAGCATGGGCAGGATCGCAAAGGAGGAGGTGACCATGCCGACCACCAGCGGCGAGACTTTCAGGTTGATCGCCGCCAGGGCAATGGCAAGCCGCATGCCCGTGAAAATGGCGTGATTCAGGGAGACGAAGACGATGCTGGCGTGGAGCGGCTTCACCGTGGGCGTCTTCGGGTGGTGTGTGCGGGCGCAGTCATCTCATTTCAGTTCGTGTGCTGCCGATGCAGGTTTCCTGTGCGACCACTCGCTCCTGCCGATCCAGGTGCCGGCGATCAGCACGGAGGCGGCGACCCAGTAGGCCGCATCCAGCCCCAGCGCGGAACCGAGCGCGCCGGCTGCCAGCGGAATGACGATCTGCAGGATGTAGGACATGGTCATGCGCAGGCCGATGACCTCGCCCTTGCGGTTGGGCGGCGCCTCCTCGTAGGCGAGCGACATGGTCATCGGCTGGGTCAGCCCGATACCGGAGCCGAGCACAAAGCCGAGGACGATCATGACGAAGAAATTGTCCAGCATCGGATACACGATGAATCCGGCGCTGCCGCCGGCCATGGACAGGATGAGCAGCTGCCAGGGCGTATAGGTGCGCAGCAGGGGCCGGATCCACAGGCGGATGAAAAAGGTGCCCGCATAGAAGGCGCTGGCGCACATGCCGATCTGGGAAGCGGAAAACGCCAGCTCCGAACCGTTAAGCGGCACCAGGAAGGAGAACACATCCCACGCGGTCATCAGCACGATCCCGGCGATCAGCACACGGCGCAGACTGCCGTTCTTCAGCAGATCCCAGGAGCTGCCGGCATGTTGATGAGCCTCGCCTTCCCCATGGCCGTGTTCGGCCGGCAGCCGGATGTGGTTGAAGAGCAGGGTGGCAATGGGCGTGAGGCCGAGCGCGCCGAAAATCAGGAAACCATTGCGCACGCCGAAGTGATCCACCGCAAAGCCGCTGATCAACGGCGCCACGACATTGCCCAGGGCAAGGCCCATGGTGTAGTGCGAAAAATTCTCCGCACGGTCGTCTGCCGTGCTGAAGCGGCCGATCAGCTGCTGGGAGGCGATGCGGAATACGCTGAAGCTCGCGCCGTTGATCGTGCACATCACGAACAGTGCCGGGATGCTCTGCCAGAAGTAGGGCGTCATCACGCCGGCCCAGAGCGCAATTGCAGCGATCAGCATGGGCATGCGCAGGTGAGGGACCCGGTCGAGCATCTTGCCGATCTGGACCGAGCTCAGGGCCGGAATCAGGGAATTGACCGCAATCAGGGTGCCCATCAAGGCAGGTGAGGCGTGCAACTGCACTGCAAACAGCAGCATCGTGAAGCGCACCCCGATGTACTGGATGTGGGACAGGACATTGAGGGCGAGGAGCAGGTAAAGGTCGCGCCTGCGCGGCCGCGATGCATTGCGTGCGGCAGTGCCAGTTTGTGACATCGAGGCCAATACTCCATGGCGGGGCCTGGGGAACAGTCCCTGTGGTTTCTGCAAATCAGGTCGGCATTCAGGCTGGCGGCACCGGCAGCACCGGTGGGGTGCCGCAAAGGTGCTGACACGAAGTTGCTGCGCGGGTTTTGTACGCCGCTTGGGCCGGCCTCGCGGGAATTTCCCTGTTATTCCCTGAAATCAGGCGGCCGCTGCAACCCTTATAGGATACCGCGGAACCGGGGATTTTTCAGCGAGGAGCGGGCCATGCAGGCGCTATGACCGGCCAAATGCCGCACGGCGGGCCCAAAAAAGGGCATGCCGCGCAGGGAGGAGTCAGCCCGCGACCTGTGCTGCGGATTGCAGCGCGGCGATGCGTTTCTGGATCGGGGGATGGCTGGAGAACAGTTCCATGAAGCCAGGCGCACTGTTGATGCCGGCGGTGGCGATGGATTGCGGCAGCGCGCCGGGCTCCATGCCGCCCAGGCGTGCCAGGGCGTTCACCATCGGGCGCGGCGAGCCGAGCAGGCGCGCAGAGCCGGCGTCGGCGCGGTACTCGCGCTGGCGCGAGAACCAGGCGACGATGATGGAGGCAAGGACGCCGAACAGGATTTCGCAGACGATCACGGTGATGTAGAACCCCGGGCCGACGCCACGCTCGGTCTTGAAGATCGCCTTGTCGACGAAATAGCCGACAACCCGGGCGAGGAACACGACGAAAGTGTTCACCACGCCCTGGATCAGCGTGAGCGTCACCATGTCGCCGTTGGAAATGTGCGACACCTCATGGCCCAGCACGGCTTCAACTTCCTCGCGCGACATTGACTGCAGCAGTCCGGTAGAGACCGCAACCAGGGAATCGTTCTTGAACGCGCCGGTGGCAAAGGCATTCGGCTCGCCTTCATACATGGCGACTTCGGGGCGGCCGATACCCGCCTGGTCGGCGAGGCGGTGCACGGTGCTGACCAGCCAGTATTCGCTGGAGCCTTCGCTGCCGTCGATGACCTGGGCACCGGTGCTCCACTTCGCCACCGGCTTGGAAATCAGCAGCGAAAAGAATGAACCGGCAAAGCCCACCACCAGCGAAAAGCCCAACAGGGTGTTGACGTCCAGACCCTGCGCCGTGACAAAGCGGTTCAGGCCGAGCACATTCAGCACGACGCTCAGCACCAGCATGACGGCGAGGTTGGTGACCAGGAACAGCACGATGCGTTTCATGCGGATTCTCCGTAGTTTGCAACGGGGCGGCGATACTGCATCTGTGCCGCACCCTTGGGCAGTCAATGGGGCCGCAGGGCCGGTTTTTCAAGCTGCGCGATTCTACACGCCGTCATTCCCGTTCGCGGCAGGATTGCAAAACGTAATTGCCGTGTCTCGACGCCGCAATGCCACGCAGACTTGGATTCGCGGCCGGCCTTCGAGTTCCCTGTGTGCCTGCGCTAGTTCCTGAAGCGCTCAGGCGAGAAGCCTGCAGCCAGATCCAGCGCGACAGGTGAGGGCTCGCCGGTGATATGTGCGGCCAGCCATTCGGCGCACAGCGGTGCCCATACCAGGCCGCGTGCGCCGAGACCGGTCGCGACATGCAGCCCGGGATGTTCGGCGGATAGGGGACCAAACGCCGGCAGGCGGTCGGGCGTTGCCGCCCTGAAGCCGACGCGGCCCTCCAGCCTGCCGGGGTCGAGTCCTGTGCACAGTCCCGGCAGCATGGATTCAACCAGGGCGATGTTCGCGGCGTGGTCCGCAGCGCGCAGTTCCACGCCATCGTCACCTGGCTGGAATGTGGCACCCAGCATGATCCGCCCATCCGGCAGGGTCACTGCGTGGCGTTCGCCAGTCACTGCAATGTCCAGGCCCTGTCCGCCGGCGGGGCGGAACAGGCTGACCTGGCCGCGCACCGTCTCCAGGCGTATGCCGGTGGTCTGCACGTAGCTTCGCGCATCCAGGGCGCTGGCAACCACCAACACTGGCGCGCTTGCCACGCAGGTGCCGGCCTCGTCGAATACCTTCCAGTCATTTGTATCCGCTTCGAGGCGTGCGGCGCGAATGCCGAAGCGGCAATGGATCCGGGCCGCGTGTCGTGCGAGGCTTGCGGCGCAGATCGCGCCGGGGCTCACGTGTGTCCCGGACGGAAACCAGATGCCGGCGCGTGCCACGGGGCGACCGGCCATGGCCGATCCCTCCGCCCGGTCGGCAAAGCGTGCCAATGCCGCGGGATACGACAGGTCACGCAGCAGCCCGGCAAATCGCTCCGCTTCGCGTTCATCCCTTGCGATGCGCAGCACGCCGCCGACGCGTGTGGCGGGTTCGGGCAATTCGCCGAGCGCAGCGAAATGTCGCAGGGCATAGAGAAAGGCGGCGCGCGACAGTTGCGCATTCGGGGCATCCGCGAGGTTGATCACGGGTGCTGCAAGTCCGGCGGGATTGCCGGATGCCTCGAGTGCCGGCGCGGAATGGCGCTCGATGACTTCAACAGTCCATCCCCGCGCCGCAAGGCGCTCGGCGCAGGTAGCGCCGGACAGGCCCGCGCCGATGACAATGGCGCGGCGTTCGTGCGTTGATTGATGCGCTGGTGGCCCTTGCCGGATTGGGGGCTTTGCGAGATGCCCGGCCAGCATTTCCCGCTTCGAACCGAAACCAGTGCGCTTCTCAACGGCGAATCCGCACGCGCCGAGGCCGTCGCGCACCGCACCGGCCACGGTCCATGTCGCCAGCGTTGCGCCGGGAGCGGCGAGCCGCGCCAGTTGTTCAAACACGGCGGCGGACCACATGTCCGGATTGCGCGATGGCGCGAAGCCATCGAGATAGAACGCATCCACGCTGGCCGTCAGTTGTGGCAGCAGTGCGGACGCATCGCCAAGCAGCAGCGTCAGGGAAATCCTTCCTCCGGCCAGGTGCAGTCGATGGAATCCCGCCAGGGGCAGTGGCCATGCGCCTGCCAGTTCGCGCGACCGGGTTGCATGTTCCGGCCAGCGGGCATGGGCTTCGGCGAGCGCCGTCGGCGACAGGGGGTATTTTTCCACCGAGATGAAGTGCATTCTTGAAGGTCCGGATGGTTCTTCATCCAGCGCCCGCCAGGTCTCGAGAAAGTTCAGGCCGAGGCCGAAGCCTGTTTCGAGGATCGTGAAGGACTCGCGGCCCTGCCAGCGCCCGGGCAGCCGGTTGCCGGCAAGAAATACGTGGCGCGCCTGGGCGGTGCCGCCGTCGGCGGAGTGGTAGACATCACCGAAGGCTTGCGAGTAGGGTATGCCCTCCGCATTCGAACTGAAGCCGGTTTCCGCGAGCGCAATGGCGCGGTGTGACGTGAATGACTGGTGTGACGTATCCCTGGACATGGCCTGATGATAAACCCCGTGAATGCCGTGACACTTCCCGCCACTGCGCGCATCCGGATAGGCATCGACCTTGGCGGCACGAAAACCGAGATCATTGCGCTGGATGCCGGGGGCGGAGAACTGCTGCGACGCAGGCGTGAAACTCCTGCGGAGAATTACCAGGCCGCGCTTGAGTTGATCGCCGGCATGGTGGGCGAGGCCGAGGCGGAACTGGGTGCGGTGGCCAGCATCGGCATTGGTGCTCCGGGCGCGCTGTCCCTCGCCACCGGTGTGATCAAGAATTCCAACTCGACCTGCCTGAACGGCCGGCCGCTCAAGCAGGACCTCGAATCACACCTCGGTCGTGAGATCCGCATGGCGAATGATGCCAACTGCTTTGCGTTGTCGGAGGCGGTCGATGGCGCAGGCGCCGGTGCGAGCACGGTATTCGGCGTCATTCTCGGCACCGGTGTCGGTGGTGGCATCGTCATTGGCGGACAGGTGCTGGTGGGCGCAAATTCAATTGCCGGCGAGTGGGGCCACAACCCGCTGCCACTGCCGCAGGCGGCCGATTTTCCGTTGCCGCGCTGTTACTGCGGACGCGCCGGGTGCGTGGAATCGTATCTGTCGGGGCCTTCACTGATGCGCGATCACGCCATCCGGACCGGGGAGCACCTTGCACCGCGGGAAATCGCCGCGCGTGCTGCTGCCGGTGACGCCAACTGCGAGCAGACGCTTGCACGTTACGAGGAGAGGCTGGCACGCGCTCTGGGCACGGTGATCAACCTCATCGATCCCGATGTGATTGTGCTGGGCGGCGGACTATCGAACCTCGACCGGTTGTATTTCAACGTTCCACGCCTGTGGGGGCCGGGCGTGTTTTCCGATGTTGTGGCCACAAGGCTGGTGCCGAACCGGCATGGTGATTCGAGCGGTGTGCGCGGCGCTGCCTGGTTGTGGGGCGGTCGCTGATCGCTGATTGTCAGGGTGGGATCAGATGCAGCGCCGGATTTGCGCGCCATCCATTGCGGTCAAAGCAGTTCCAGCACCTTCTCGGGAGGACGTCCGATGATCGCGCGCTCCTCCTTGATCACGATCGGGCGCTCGATGAGGATGGGATTTTCCGCAAGTGCGCACAGCCAGCCTGCATTGTCCAGCGTCCTGCCCTGGAAATTGTCCTTGAACACGTCCTCGCCGGTTCTGATCAGGTCCCTGGCATTCATGCCCAGTTTTTTAAGCACCGCTGCGAGTTCGGCTTCTGTCGGCGGTGTCTTGAGGTATTCGATGATCTGCGGCGTGATGCCGCGTTCTTCGAGCAGGGCCAGCGTTGCGCGGCTCTTGCTGCAGCGGGGATTGTGATAAATCGTGATGGTGGATGCAGGTTTGCTCATGGGGGCTTCTTCCTTCAGACGATTGCGGCGACCGGCTTGATCACCAGTTCCCGGTACCCGGTCGTGCCGTCGTGCACCCGGGCGAATGCCATGCCGGGGGCCTCCCCGATGACGATCTCCGCGGTGGTGCGGATGACGCAGCCCTCGATCACATGGCCGCCGGTCACCGCGCCGCGCGCATCGGATACGGCGATGTGCAGGTGGCAGCCATCCGGGGACAACGTGCCTGACAGCGACAGGATTTCAAGCGGACCGCCGACCAGGCGGGCGGCATTTTCATCGGCAAAGCGCAGGCAGGCGCGCGACAGGCTGCCAACCGTGCTGAGGATGAAGCCGGCGGCGATATTGCGCCTGCCGGCCTCGATCGCGAGTGTCTGGCGCAGGTCGTCGTTGGGCACGAGGCGGAGGATGTGCAGCTTCATTGGGAATCTACCGGCAGGTTGTCTTGGGCGGCGACAGTGTCGCACAAGTCGTGAGGGGTTTTGCCGCGTGGTTCTAGGGCAGTCCGAACGCGGCGAGATCGGCGCGCAGTGCGTGAGGTGAAGTGAAGCGCAGGGCATGCCAGCCGGCCGCCCGGCCCGCGGCGACATTGGCCGGCATGTCGTCAACGAAGAGCGTGGCGTGCGGACGCAGCCTGAACTGGGTGTTGGCGTGTGCATAGATGCGCGGGTCCGGTTTGATCAATCCGACGTTTCCCGATACCACGATGTCCTCGAACAGGGCGAGGGACGGGCAGCAGTCGAGTGCGATCGGGAATGTCTCCACGGAAAAATTGGTCAGTGCGCAAAGCCGCAGGCCACGTGCCTTCAATTCCTTCAGCAGAACGGCGGTACCGTCAATTTCTCCGCGCAGCATTGTTGGCCAGCCTGCGGACCACATGCCGATCAGTTCCGCATGCTCCGGGCGCGCACGCTGGCGCTCGGCAATGGCCTGCACAGCCGGTTTGCCCGCATCCATTTCCGAAATCCATGCCGGAGAGATGACCTCGGCGACGAAATGCTCGAGCGCAGCGCGGTTTCCGGCAAAGCGACGGGCGTAGAAGTAGCGCGGGTCCCAGTCGAGCAGCACTTTCCCGAGATCGAACACGAGCGTGTCGATGAAAGGGAGGGCTTGCTCAGCGAAAGGGTGGATATCGGGATTTTGGGACATGTCGTCAGTGGCGTGATCCGTCGCAGCTCTGCGCCCGTCATGGGGTTATTCGGAGGGCAATGCACCAGCCAGGGGCGTTCGATGGCGTCCCGGGCGGCGGGTGCTCTGCCATCGCATTGAATTTTAAACGAAATATTTGTGAAATTTGGGTATGGATTCTGCTTTGGCTGTGACATGAATCCGCCGCAGCCACCATCGACAAGGCTTTCTCTCGTGCAAGGCATCTCGAACCGCCACTTGCGGCGGGATCAGGAACGATTGCTGGAAACGCTGCTGGGGCAGTTGGAGGGCATGGTCTACCGTTGCCGTGAAGATGCGCAGTGGACCATGGAGTTCGTCAGCGATGGCTGTCGCGCACTGACCGGGTATCGGCCGGAAGACCTGCTGCTCAACAGCCGGGTCTCTTACGAGGACATCACCTACGTTGACGACCGCGCGCGGGTCCGCGCCGAAATCCAGGCAGCCCTGCGCGACCGCCGGCGGTTCGAGCTGGAATACCGCATCAGCCGTGCGGACGGCACGGTGCGCTGGGTGTGGGAGCGCGGCGCAGGAATCTTCCGCGAAGACGGCACACTCGATGCGATCCAGGGCTTCATCGAGGACATCACTTCGTGGCGTGAAAACGAACAGGCCCTGCGCGATGCCGAGGAGCGTTACCGCAACATCGTCGAGAACGCCGTTGAGGGAATCTTCCAGACCACCCCCCAGGGCCGTTACCTGAGCATCAATCCGGCGCTGGCGAGGATCTACGGCTACGACAAGCCGGAGGAGATGATCGGGGCCTATCTCGACATCGGCCGCCAGTTGTACGTGGATCCGGCGCGGCGCCTGGAATTCATGCGCCTGATCCATCTGAACGGCGTGGTGAGTAATTTCGAGTCCGAGGTGTATCGCAAGAACGGCGAAATCATCTGGATTTCCGAAAACGCGCGCGAAGTGCGCGATGGCTCGGGCAACCTGCTCTATTTCGAAGGCACCGTCGAGGACATCACCGAGCGCAAGACCTACGAGACGCGCCTGACCCATCAGGCCACCCACGACACGCTCACCGGCCTGCCCAACCGCGCGCTGTTCCGGGACCGCCTGCAGCAGGCAGTGCGCTATGCAGAACGCGAGAGGGCGAAGGTGTCCATCGTGTTCATCGACCTGGACAACTTCAAGTACATCAATGACAGCCTCGGGCACGAGGCCGGGGATGCACTGATCCGCATCATGGCCCAGCGCCTGAAATCCTGCGTGCGCGACAGCGACACGGTGGCGCGCCTCGGCGGTGACGAATTCGTGCTGCTCCTGCAGGGCGCGCCTTTCGACGACGAGCGGGTGTCGATTGCCATGAGCCGCATCCTCTCCGAGGTGCGTAAGCCCGTGGACGTCCGCGGGCGTGAACTGACCGTGACCTGCAGCATCGGCATCAGCGTCTGCCCGGAGGACGGCAATGACGTGGACGCGCTGCTCAAGCATGCCGATGCCGCCATGTATCAGGCCAAGCAGGCGGGTCGCGACAACTTCCAGTTCTTCACCTCATCGATCAACCAGCGCGTGCTCGATCGCATGGACCTGGAGCACCGCCTGCGCGGCGCGCTGGAGCGCAGTGAATTCCTGCTGCATTACCAGCCCAAGCTCGATCTGCGCAGCGGCATGGTGGTGGGCACCGAGGCCCTGATCCGCTGGCGCGCGCCGCAGCAGGGGCTGGTGTCGCCATCGCGCTTCATTCCCCTGGCCGAAGAAACCGGGCTGATCGAGCCGATCGGCGAGTGGGTGCTGGAGACGGCCTGCAGGCAGGCGCAGCTCTGGCGCGAACGCGGCTTCCGTCCGCTGACCGTGGCGGTCAATGTTTCGCCGCGGCAGTTCCGCGATGCGGGACTTCCGCAACTGGTCGAGAACATACTGAAAAAGACCGGCGTGACGCCGTCCATGATCGAACTGGAAATCACCGAGACCTGCCTCGCGCACGATTCCGAGAAATTCATCGCCACGCTGAAGACGCTCAAGGGACTTGGCGTGCAGATCGCCATCGACGATTTCGGCGTCGGCTACTCCAGCATGGCCTACCTCAAGTCATTCCCGGTCGATCGCCTCAAGGTGGATCAGACCTTCGCCAAGAACCTCGCCACCAGCGAAAAGGACCGCTCGATCTACAAGGCCATTGTTTCGCTCGGCCACAACCTGGGGTTGCGCGTGGTGGCCGAGGGCGTCGAGACCAGCGAGCAGTACTACCTGCTGCGCGACATCGGTTGCGACGAAGTGCAGGGCTTCTTCTTCAGCATGCCGGTGCCGGCCGACGACTTCGAGCGACTGATCCAGAATTGAGGCATCCAACACGGATTTATTGCTGATTACAATAAATCAATAAATTCCTATGGATGGATGCAAATATTATTATTCTGATAATAATGTTGCAGGTGGTCTGCCGAAGGTGGCCACGGGTGACTGCGTGCCACGCCGTGTTCAGCCCAGCGCCCGCGTAACGATTTCCGCCACATCCTTCGACAGGCCCGCCGTGGCCTGGATGCGCTCCAGCGCGGCGCGTGCGTGCTGCTGGCGGTTTGCATCAAAGCGTTTCCAGCGATCGAAGCTGCGCGCCACGCGTGCCGCAACCTGGTGGTTGAGCGCGTCGATCTCAATGGTGCGATCGGCGGCAAACGCATAGCCCGAGCCGTCCGCCGCGTGGAAGCGCACGTGGTTCGCGCAAAAGCCGCGGATCAGCGCATACACCTTGTTCGGGTTGCGGATGTCGAAGGCCGGATGCGCGGTGAGGCGCTTCACCTCGTCCAGCGTGCCCGCCAGCCGCGAGGTGGCCTGAACGCCCAGCCATTTGTCCATCACCAGCGGCTCGTCCTTCCACTTGGCGTAGAACGCATCGAGTGCAGTCACGCGTTCCGGGCAGTCGCAATTGGCGAGGAAGGAGAGCGCCGCCATGGCATCGGTCATGTTGTCGGCGCGCTCGAACTGCTGCACGCACAGCGCACGTATCCCTCGCGCATCGGCGGGGTCTTCGAGTTCCATCAGATAGCCGAGCGCGAGATTCCGCAGTGCGCGCCGGCCGGCGGAGGCGGCATCCGGCGAATACGGCCCCTGTGGCGCAGCGGTGTCGCAGACCAGCAGCAGTGCGACGCGCAGGGCGCGGGCGATGTCGCGGCGCGTGGCGAGGCGCGCGGCGTGCAGGCTGTCCGGATCGACCACGTCCATCTGCTCGGCGAGGTAGGCCTCGCCCGGCAGCGACAGTGCTTCCGCGGCAAAGGCCGGGTCGCGGCCGGCATCGGCGAGGACGCGGCCGACTGCATCGATGAACAGCCCGGGCGTCTCGATGTCATTGCCGGCACGCAACGCCGCAGCGCGGCGCAGGATCAGATCACCGGCCAGGCGCTGGCCGGCTTCCCAGCGGTTGAAGGCATCGCTGTCGTCCGCCATCAGCCTGGCAAGCGCAGCTTCGTCGTAGGGGTATTTCAGGATCACCGGGGCTGAAAAGCCGCGCAGCAGCGAAGGCACCGGCTTCTCAGGGATGTCGGCGAAGGTGAAGTGCTCCACTGCCTGCTTCACGTCAAGCACGCGTTCCGTGCCTGCAGCCGCCGCTTCGTCCTCGAGTCGCAGCGGCAGTTCACTGCCGTCTGCCGCCATCAGTCCCAGCGTGAACGGGATGTGGAAGGGCTGCTTTTCCGCCTGACCGGGCGTGGGCGGGCAGGATTGCGCGATCGTGAGCGTGTAATGCCGCGTCGCGGCGTCGTAGGCGTCGCTCACCTCCAGCACCGGCGTGCCGGCCTGGTTGTACCAGCGCCTGAATTGCGCGAGGTCCGTGCCCGAGGCATCGGCCATGGCCTGCGCGAAATCATCGCAGGTGACCGCCTGGCCGTCATGGCGCTGGAAATACAGGTCCATGCCCTTGCGGAACTTCTCCGCGCCGATCAGGGTATGGATCATGCGCACCACTTCCGCGCCCTTGTCGTACACGGTGGAGGTGTAGAAGTTGCTGATCTCCATGTAGGCCTGCGGACGCACCGGATGCGCCATCGGGCCGGCATCCTCCGGGAACTGTGCCGCGCGCAGGCTGCGCACTTCCTGGATGCGCTGCACCGGCCGCGAATACATGTCAGCGCCGTACTCCTGGTCGCGAAATACCGTGAGGCCTTCCTTCAGCGACAGCTGGAACCAGTCGCGGCAGGTGACGCGATTGCCGGTCCAGTTGTGGAAGTACTCGTGAGCCACCACGCGGTCGAGCATCATGTAGTCGGTGTCGGTGGCGGTGTCGGAGCGTGCCAGCACGTACTTGGTGTTGAAGATGTTGAGGCCCTTGTTCTCCATGGCCCCCATGTTGAAGTCGCCCACCGCAACGATCATGTACTGGTCAAGATCCAGTTCCAGGCCGAACACGTCCTCATCCCATTTCATGGCGCGTTTCAGCGAATCCATGGCAAACGCGCACTGGTCGAGCTTGCCCGGATCGACGTAGATGGCAAGTTTTACGTTGCGTCCGGATTTGGTGGTGAAACGGTCCTCGAGCATGTCGAGCTTCGCCGCCACCATGGCAAACAGATAACAGGGTTTGGCAAACGGATCTTCCCAGCGCGCCCAGTGGAGTCCGCCATCCTCGCCGCCCGAATCGACCAGATTGCCATTGGAGAGCAGCGCGGGATATTTTTCGCGATCGGCATGGATGGTCACGGTGTAACGCGACATCACATCAGGCCGGTCCAGGAACCAGGTGATGCGCCGGAAGCCCTGTGCCTCGCACTGGGTGAAACAACCGGCGCCGGCCGCGAACAGGCCCATCAACTGCGTGTTCCTGTGCGGATCGATGCGTACCTGCGTCGACAGCGTGAAGCGCTGCGGCACGCCGGCGATCTTCAACTGCCCGCCGTCGGTTTCGTATTCGCCGGATGCGAGCACGCGGCCGTCGAGGGCGACCGACTCCAGCACGAGGTCTTCGCCATCCAGCAATAGCGGTGCGTCCGCGTGTACGGACGCCGGATTGCGCTCGAATTCGAGAGTTGCGCTTACGATGGCGTGGTCGTCGAGCAGCCGGACATCGAGTGCCACCCGTGGAATCAGGAAATCGGGGGGCGTGTAGTCCTTGAGGAAGATCGTCTGGGGTGTGGGTTCGCGCATGGCCTTGCTTGCTGTATGTGATGAGCTGGGGGATGTGGAGTGGGGACTGGGTCGTGCCGGAAGGTATTGGACCTGCGAACAGGTGACACGTTCCCGCCCGCCTATTATGCCCGCCCCACCGCCCCTGCCGGCACGAGCCCGGAACCCGGGCCTAACGCACGCGCCTGCCGCTGTGCAGGCTGAATGGCGGCCTGGCCAGCCAGACGAAACCCATCAAAAAGATCGCAATCGCCAGGGCAACCCAGTAGATGTCGTTCGTCGCCATGGTGAAAGCCTGGCGCGTCAGCAGCTGGTCCAGGGTGGCGTGGATGCGGGAGGGTTCCATGCCCATTTCACCGAGGCGGCGCATGTAGTCCTCGGTCTGTGGCGACATTGCAGTGACATGCTCGGCCAGTTGCGTGCGGTGCGTTGCCCCGCGCTGCTCCCACAGGCTCACGTAGGCGGAAATGCCGAAGCTGCCCATGACTGTGCGTGAGAAATTCTGCAATCCTGCCGCCGCGGCGAATTTGTCCGGCGTGACATTGCTCATGCTCATGGTCATCAGCGGAGCGAAGAACATCGCGATCCCGACGCCCTGGATGAACTGCGGCATGGCAAACGTCCAGTAGTCGGCGTCGGCGGTGAAGTGCGCGCGCCAGTAGTAGGACGTGGCGAACAACCCGAAGCACAGCGTCGAGAAAATGCGCGGCTCGATGCGGTTGATGTTGCGCCCCACGAAAGGGACGAGCATCAGCGCCATCAGCCCGGAGGGCGCAAGGACGAAGCCGGCCCACTGCGCGGTATAGCCCACATGGGTCTGCAGCCACAGCGGCAGGATGATCATCGGCCCGCGCTGGTTGGCCACGGCCAGCCCCATGGCGATCACGGCGATCACGAAATTGCGGTTGCGGAACACCGACAGGTCAACGACCGGATGCTTGTCGGTGAGTTCCCAGACCAGGAACAGCGCAAAACCGATCACCGCCATGATGGTGAGCGTCACGATGAAGTCCGACTCGAACCAGCCGGCATGGTTGCCGGTGTCGAGCACGATCTGCAGCGAACCCACCCATACCACGAGCAATATCAATCCCACCCAGTCCAGCGGCAGGCGCACCACCTTGCTGTCGTGCCGGCCGAGCATCCGCCATATGGTGATGCCGGCAAACAGGCTGACCGGGATGTTGACGAGGAATATCCACGACCAGCCGATGTTGTCCGTGATCCATCCACCCAGGATCGGTCCCATGACCGGGCCCACGATGGTGGTCGTTGACCAGAGTGCGAGCGCTGCGCCGCGGCGCTCCGGCGGATTGTGGGTGAGCATCAGCGCCTGCGACAGCGGCACCATGAAGCCGCCGGCCGCCCCCTGGATCACGCGAAAGAAGATCAGGCTCTCCAGGCTCCAGGCAAAGCCGCTCATCAGCGACATGCAGCCGAACAGCGATACCGCCATGAGCATGATGCGCACCTGCCCGAAGCGGCCGGCCACCCAGCCGGTCAGGGGTACGGTGATGGCCTGCGCCACGGTATATGAGGTCACGATCCATGCGCCCTGGCTGGACGAGGCGCCGAGGAAGCCGGTGATGGCCGGCAGCGAAACATTCGTGATCGTGTTGTCCAGCACCTGCATGAAATTGATGATGGCCAGCACCCAGGTGAGGAACGCAGTCGAGGCGACGACCGGCGCCTGCGCCGAAGGTGCTGAATCCGCCGTGGCTGCGGCTGCAGTCATTTGCGCGCTCCGCCCGCCGGACACCGTTGTGCTGGAACGGGCGGCCTGTCTGGCATTGCCGCCACTCAGGGCTGCCCGGCTGCTTTTGATCCGCCGTTAGCGGGGGCTGCGCTGTTGGCGGCAATGATCGCGGCGACGCGCTGTGCCGCCTGCGCATCGGCGGCGTTGAACGCAGCGGTCTGGTTTGCCGGCTGCGTGCGCTCGGTCTTGGGCAGGCGTTCGCCGTCACGCTGATGGGTATCCACCTCGACCTGCATCGACAGCCCGAGCTGCAGCGGATGGGCGGCCAGTTCGGCCGGATCGAGCGCGATGCGCACCGGCACGCGCTGCACGATCTTGATCCAGTTGCCTGAGGCATTCTGCGGCGGCAGCAGCGCGAATGCGCCGCCTGTCCCGGCGCTGAAGCCGGCGACACGGCCGTGGTATTCGACTTCGTTCCCGTAGATGTCGGCGGTGACCTTGGCCGGCTGGCCGATCCGAAGTGCCGTGAGCTGCCGTTCCTTGAAATTGGCATCCACCCAGGCCTGCTCGAGCGGCACCACGGTCATCAGTGCGGCACCCGGCGCCACGCGCTGGCCGACCTGCACGTTGCGCTTGGCGACATAGCCCGATACCGGCGCAGGCAGCGTCGTGCGTGCCAGGGCCAGGTAGACATCGCGCACGCGCGCGGCGGCAGCCAGCACGCTGGGATGACTTTCGACAGTGGTGCGGTCGATCAGGGTGCGGTGCGAGGTGAGCGCCTGTTCAGCAGCGTCGAGTGCCGCCTGACTGCCGGCCAGCGCATCGCGGGCGTGCTGGATTTCCTCGGCCGATACCGCGCCGCTGGCGGCGCCTTCGCGCCGGGCCAGATCCTGCTTCGTTTTGGCGAGTTCGGTGCGGCGCTGTGTCACGGTGGCCTCCAATCCCGCGGTCGAGGCCATGAGGTTGCGCACTTCGCGCACGGCGCGCGCAAGCTGCGCCTCGGCGCCGTCGAGCGCGAGGCGCGATTCGGCCTTGTCCAGTTCGATCAGTGGCTGGCCGGCCTTGACGAATTCCGTGTCGTCGGCGGCAATCGCCACGACCACGCCGGGAACCTGCGGCGTCACCTGCACGATGTTGCCGACCACGTAGGCATCCTCGGTCGACTCGCTGAAGCGGCCGATGAAGTGCCACCACGTGCCGTAGGCAATGCCAACAATGAGGAACGCCGTCAGCACGCCTGCCACGAGGCCCCGGCGTTTGCCGTTCATCGGCCGTCCTGCCAGCGCCTTCTCCGGTGCGGCCGCCGTAGCGTTCGCTGTTGTGTCACCTGCAGCGCTCATTGTCCTTCTCCTTTTTCCTGTCGCGCCTGTGCTGGCGGCGTCGATTGCGACATGTCCGCTTCATTGAATCCGCCGCCCAGCGCCTCGGTGAGGCGGATGGCCGCATCGAAGCGGCGTGCGCGCAGCGCAGCCAGCCTTGTCCGGTAATCCAGCAACTGCATCTCCGAGCCGAGCAGCGCAATGCGGTTGATCAGTCCGCGCTGAAAGCGTGTCTGTATCAGCCGATGGGCCTCGTCCGCCGCGGCGAGTGCCTGCTCGGTTTCGTCGCGCTGTGCGTCGATGGAGCGCAGGCTGGCGACCTCGTCGACGACCTCGCGCAGCGCATCGACGATCAGCGCGTTGTAGCGCTCCACGCTGGCGTCATAGTCGGCGTCGCGCATGGCCAGGGTGCCTTTCAGGCGTGCGCTGCCAAACAGCGGCAGGCGCACCGCGGGCCCCAGCGCATACGTGTAGCCGCCCGAGCGGAACAGGTTGCCCAAGCCGATGCTCTGCAGGCCGATGGACGCGGCAAGGTTGATGTTCGGGTAGAAGTCGGCTTTTGCCGCATCGATGTCCTTCCGGGCGGCCTCAATGCGCCAGCGGCTGGCGATGACATCCGCACGGCGTCCCACCAGGTCGGCGGGCAGGGTCGAGGGGAGGGCAGCATCGGCGAGATCCTGCAGGCGCGGTGCCAGGATCGCCGCGCCGCGGTCCGGCCCCTTGCCGAGCAGCGCGGCAAGCTGGTTCCGGGTGAGCGTGATCGCATCCTCGACCTGCAGGATGCGCGCACGCGCCGCCGGAATCTCCGCTTCCGAGAGTTTCGAGTCAATCGCGGTGTCGAGTCCGCTCGCCATGCGCTCGCGCGTCAGCGAGAGAAGGGCCTGGTGCTGCGACAGCGTCGTCTGCTCGATGTCGAGCCGGTCAAAATTCAGCGCCAGTTGGACGTAGGTGCGCGCCACTGCGGCGGACAGTGCGAGCCGCGCAGCATGCGTGTCCGCCTCGGTGGCCTTCAGTCGTCCGAGCTCGGCGTCCAGCGTATTGCGGTTCCTGTCCCAGAAATCCATCTCGCGGCTGAAATCGAAGGAGGGGTGGTACACCGTGATATCGCGTCCGGCGAGGGTGGCCGAGCTGGTGCCACGAGTGGAGGCGCGCTGGCGCGAGATGTCTCCGCCGACACTGCTGGCGATGCCAAAGCGCGATGCGGCGATGTCCACGGCGGCGGCAACGGTTTCCACGCGCGTGCGCGCGATCTGCAGCGACGGGTTGTCCTTAAGTGCCTCCGCGATCAGGGCATCGAGTTGGGCATCGCCCAGTGAGCGCCACCACTCCCGATCCGGCCATGTCGCAGGAGACAGGTGCACGCCGGCCAGGGTGTCCGCCGCGGCCAGGGCGGCAGGGTCCCTGCGCTGTGATTTCGGCTCGATGCCGCTGGAACTGACGCATCCGGCGATGAAGGCCGTGCACGCCACGGCCAGCGCCGCGCCGCAGATGCTCAGGCTGCGTGCTTCCCGGGTTCGGTCAGCCATTGGCGCTCAACCGTCCGAGAAAATTGATCAGCTGTTTTACCTCCGCCTGCGTGAAACCGTGCAGCAGGCGGTTGAGCACCGTCACGAGCGCCTTGATGATCTTCGGCCGCAGCGCCTTGCCCGATGTGGTCAGTTCGATCTGGATGCTGCGCCGGTCGCCGGGAGTGGGCACGCGGCGCAGGAAGCCCTTGCGTTCCAGCCGGTCGAGCAGGCGGGTCATGCCGCCCGGGTCGTAGCGCATGAGCTTGCACAGGTCGCCTGCGGTGCTGGCGTTGCCGTCGGCGATGTTGAGGATCACCGCCCACTGCGATGAGCTGATGTCGTAGGGCGCGAGTTCCTGTTCCAGCGCGAGGATGAAGGTCTTGCGCGCGCGCCCGAGGAAGAAACCGGCGGCTTCGCGCGGACGGAAGGTTTTTGTATCGTAAATGCCGGCCAAGGACGCACCACGACAGGAAGTTCAGGAGTGCGTCAATTTACTTGCCTAGGCAAGTATTGTCAAAGCAGGGATCAGACTCTGGTTCTCGTTCGGTCAAAATTCCGAACGGCGGGACGGAGCATTCCGGCGCAGCTGGAGCGTTCATTGCCTGGCAGGGAACGGCTCAGTCTTTTTCCGATTTGCTCCTGTTCCTGCCGGGACTGCCAAGTTCGGACGAAATGCGCGCGGCGGCGTTCTGAACGACCTTCGCCGCAGGCGAGTCCGGATCGTTGATGATGCTGCGCCGGTTCCCGCTTGCTGCAATGCACGCGACGACTTCATCACCGTCGAAGATGGGACATGCGATTACCCGCAGGTCATCATCAATGCCGTCGCGGATGGCAATTTTCTGCTGGCGTATCCGGGCGTACTCGAGATTGTTCTGGTCGGCATTCAGGAAGGCGTTGAATACGGTGTAATGCGCGCCGTCGACGCGCAGTCGCGAACCGATGCGCATGCTGCGGTAGATGGTGCGGCGCGGTGCTTCGGCCACGCGCATCACCACGGCCGCTTCTCCGTCCCAGACCGACAGGGCAATGGTTTCGTTCAACCGGTCGGCGACTTCGATCAGGTAGGGTGCGGCGATCTCGATAACATGCAGGCCGGCCTGGGCAACCCGTGCCAGCCCGACCAGTCGCGTACCCAGGGAATAGCGTCCGGTCGCCACGTCATAGTTGAGAAGCCCGCAATGCCGCAGTGACATGGCGTAGCGGTGAGTCGTTGCCTTGCCCATGCCGAACAGGCGCGTCATTTCATTCAATGACATCTCCGGGCGCTGCAGGTTAAACAGGCTGAGGATGCGCATCGCCCGGGAAATCGCCTGTATGGGTGCGCGGTCTTCGTCGGCCCCGGTTTCTCCGTTGGTGTCGGGTTTCAGGTCGTCAGAATGAATGGCAGCAGAGTCGGGTGTGTTCATTTACTCATCCGTGGTGATGTTGTAGTCCTGCGCCACTTTTTTCCAGCGCACCAGTTCCGCTGAAAGCAGCTTCTTGAATTGCGCACCGCTGCCGCCGATGGGGACCGTGCCGGTCTTCTCCATGGTCTCCAGCAGATCGGGCGATTTCAGCGCGGCAATGAATTCCAACTCCAGCTTGTGTGCAATGGCGGGAGCGATTCCGGCTGGAGCCAGCCATCCCTGCCAGGGCGCGAACTCGAAACCCGCAACGCCCTGTTCCGCGACCGTTGGTACATCGGGTAGCGCAGGCGAGCGCACGCTGTCGGTGTTGGCGATGGCGCGCAGCTTTCCGGACTTCACAAAGGAGAGGGCCGCGGAAACCGTCGCGGCCGAGGCCTGCAATTCTCCTCCGACGAGGGGCAGGAGGGTCGAGCCCTTGTAGGGCACGAAGGTCACCTTTATGCCCATGAGATTGTGCAGCCATGCCGCAGACAGGTGGTTGCCGCCGCCGGTTCCCACCATTCCGAAATTGATGGCCTCGGGCTTGGCCCTGGCATAGGCGATGTATTCCTTCAGATTGCGGATAGGCAAGGCCGGATTGACCAACAGGAAGGAAGGTTGCTTGGACAGCAGCACCAGCGCCTCGAAATCCCTGTTGGGATCGTAGGGCAGGTTTTTGCTGGTCACTGCCGGCAGGACCGTGAAGCTGTTGGTGACATACAGCAGCGTATATCCATCAGGCGCCGAACGTGCCACGAAGCCAGTCGCGAGGCCGGTACCGCCGCCGGGCTTGAAGTCAACCAGGAATTGCCTGCCCATGCTTTGCGTGAGCTTTTCGGCCAGCTTGCGCGCGGCGAAATCAGGACTGCCGCCAGGCGCGAAGGGCAGCACCATCATGACTGGTCTGGCCGGATAGGCGTCGGTGGCCGATTGCTGGGCTCCGGCGTTCGCGACGACAAACGCAGCCGGTGCGCAGACGGCAAGTTTCCACACACAACTCAGATTCATGGTTTCCTCCGGAAGGACTGCCAATGGAAGCGTGATGGAGTGCTTAACTTATGTATCATAATAGAAGATAAGATATTGTATTGTGGTACTTTTTCGGTATTTTTATCATTTTGTACCATATAGAGATACAACGTATTGATTATCGATACGGTGATGATACTATTGCAGCAGGGTGCCCTGCAATTCCGCCTGATCAAATCCCGTCCCGGCAACTGCAGCGGCTTGTTGTGACACCAAGCCCCAGGAGGCAAAGCAATGCAGACCCTGTTTTCATCTGACGATCACATTGATTTGCGCTGGCTGCCGAAGGACATGTGGACTTCGCGTGTGTCGCCTGCCCTTGCCGACAGAGCGCCCAAAGTTGTGGACGGCCCAGGCGGCCCGGTGTGGATGTGCGAGGGCAAGAACTGGGGTACCTGGGGTTCAACAATGTCCGCGACCAGCGGAAAGAAGTGGGCAATCGAACACGCCGCGGATTTCAAGGAGGGCGAACTGCGCCCGACGATTGCCAGATTGCGCTTGAAGGACATGGACTTTGATGGCATACAGACCAGCGTCATGTTCGGCCCGGTCACGCCGCTGGACATTGCCGATGCCGAACTGCGCGTTGCCTGTTACCGGGCCTACAACGACTGGCTGATTGAATTCTGCAGCGAGAATCCGGAGCGCCTGCGTGGCGTGGGCTTCCTGCCCACCGAAGGTCCGGCGGAGGCCACCACCGAGCTGCGACGCCTTGCCGGCACCCCGATCAAACAGGTGAACCTGCTGCTCGCGCAGCTCGACACGCCGGCGCATGAGGCGGCGTGGGCGCCGTTCTGGGACGCAGCCGAGGAAACGGGAATGATCGTGTCCTGCCATTTCTCCACCAGGATTACCAAGCTTGGCCAGGCACAGAAGCCCGGCGCCGAGCCGCGCGCGGTGAACACGCTTTCGCTGGTGAAGGGGTGGACGCAGTTCGTCGATCCCCTGGTGGGCATCATGGCGAACGGCGTGCTCGAGCACCGCCCCGGGGTGAAGCTGGTACTGGCGGAGACTGGCGTGGGCTGGCTGCCCTTTGTAATCCAGCGCATGGACCAGCGCTTCGAGCAGGTCATGGAGAACAAGGCGTTCTGGGACAGGCACGGTGGCATTCCGCTGAAGCAATTGCCGAGCGAAACCTTCAGGCGCCAGGTGTATGTGTCGTTCGCGGAAGACAAGGCGGCCATGTCGCTGCTGCCCTTCTTCGGCGAGAACAACATCATGTGGGCCTCGGACTATCCGCATCCGGACAGCACATTTCCGAAATCCAGAACGGTGATCGAAGACCAGATGCGCGGGCTTTCGCCGGAACTCAAACGCAAGTTCACCTTTGGCAACGCAGAGACGCTGTATGGAGGGGCGCAATGAGTGCGCCGGATGCAGGGGGCGCGAAGGACGCAACGGACGATGTGCCTTACAACCGCTGCCAGTTCTACGAGTACGCCGACCAGGCGCCGCAGGTCGGCGCCGAGGGTGGCCGCATCTGGTGGGCGCGCGGGCAGAATTATGTGGTGGCTTATTGCGAAGCGAAGAAGGGTACGTGCATCGATCGTCGCGAGCACCCGGACGAATACATGGTCTATCTGCCCGATGCCGCCGGTGCAAGCATCACTTCCGGTGGCCGGAGCACCGTCCTGCCCGGCAATTCGCTCAGCATTGTGCCCCCGGGAGACAGCGCCATCGAAATGCAGGAAGAGGGGCATCTCATCGTGGTGTTCTCGTCGCTGGCCGGTGATCTGGCAAAGAAGTGTTTCAACGCAGGGGCCTATGCGACGCCGCATCCCCGTGTCACGCCGCTCAAGCCCTGGCCCGCACCGCATGATGGCTTCAAGCTGAGGATTTATCCACTGGACGAGTTCCCGCCCACGGGCTATCCCTCCAACACGCCCTGGCGGCCCGGTACTGGCGATCCGCGCTTCGGGCGTTATTTCCGTTCCACCAATCTGCTGGTACACCTGCAGGAGCGTCGCGCGGCACGTGACCAGGGCAAGACTTTTCCGCACGCGTCGCCTGATTACGAGCAGTGTGCGGTGTGCCTCACCGGCGAGCGCATCCATCATGTCCGGACCCCGTGGGGGCCGGACATGTCAAAGTGGGTTGATGACGAGCACGTGAAACTGGGCAGCCCATCGATGCTGGTGTTCACGCCCGGGCTGATACATACCACCACCACCGTGTCCGGAGCGAGCAAATGGATCGATGTGTTCAGTCCGCCGCGGCTGGATATTTCCGCCCGGCCGGGCTGGGTGCGCAATGCGGCTGAATATCCACAGCCATAGCGCAACAGCCCGGAGAAAAACAAAAGGCCGTTCCGGATTGCCGGAACGGCCTTTTTTTCTGATTACAATATAGATGAAATATTGCTTAATACAACGATATTTTTTCTATATTGATCATAATTAACGTGCTGCTCACGCCACCTTGCGCAGCAGGTTGGCCATGGCGTTCAGCATGCCGCCCTTGCCCTCGGCCTGTTCGGGCTTGCGGGCTTCTTCGGCAAAGTGCTTGCGCTGCGCTTCGCGCTCGGCTTCCCATGAGGTGACCGGAGCGGCGCGGCCGCCGGCGGGGGCGCCCCTGCGGGATGCACCGGGCGCCGAGCGGCTGTTGCTCCACTCGCCGCTGCGGCTTCCGCCGCCGTTGCCACCGCCGTTGCCACCATTGCGATCGCTGCCGCGTCCGGCGAACCGGCCGCCATTGGCACCGGTGCTGTCACCGCCGCTGCGGCGTGCCGCCTGCGGCTGTGCATCGGGACGCCCGCCACGCGAAGGTTGACCGCTGCGGGGCTGGCTGTCGCGAGAGGAGTTGTTGCGCGTCGGCTGACCGCCGCGCGACGAATTGCCACGTGACGGCGCGCCGCGCTTCTTGTCGGGCGATGCGCGGAAGGACTGCGTCGGCTCGAAACCGGGGATGACCCGCTGCTCGATGCGCTTGTTGATCAGGCGCTCGATGGCGCCGAGCAGCGAGCGGTCTTCGCCGCAGACCAGCGACACGGCATCGCCGGATGCGCCGGCACGGCCGGTGCGGCCGATGCGATGCACATAGTCTTCTGCAACGTTCGGCAGGTCGTAGTTCACCACATGCGGCAGGGCATCGATGTCAATGCCGCGTGCGGCGATATCGGTGGCGACCAGCACCTGTACCTGGCAGTCCTTGAAGCGCTTCAGTGCCTTCATGCGCTGCGGCTGGCTCTTGTTGCCGTGGATGGCGTCAGAGTCGATGCCGTCATCGGTGAGCTGCTCCGCAAGGCGGTTGGCGCCGTGCTTGGTCTTCGTGAACACCAGCACCTGTTGCCAATTGTGGGTCTTCACCAGATGGGCGAGCAGTGCGCGCTTCTTGTCCTTGTCCACCGGATGCACGACCTGGGTGACGAGTTCGATGGGCGCATTGCGGCGCGCCACTTCCACCAGGGCCGGGTCGCGCAGGAAGGCGGCCGAGAGCTGGCGGATTTCGTCGGAGAACGTGGCCGAGAACAGCAGCGTCTGGCGCTCTTTCGGGAGCAGCGCGACGATGCGGCGGATGTCATGGATGAAGCCCATGTCGAGCATGCGGTCGGCTTCGTCCAGCACCAGGATCTCGACGTGGCGCAGGTCGATGGTGCGCTGCTGCACGTGGTCGAGCAGGCGGCCGGGCGTTGCAACGACGATGTCCACGCCGCGGCGCAGTGCCGTGACCTGGGGATGGAAACCCACGCCACCGTAAATGGTGGTGGAGGTCATCTTCATGTAGCGGCCGTAGTTCTTGACGCTGTCCTGCACCTGTGCGCACAACTCGCGCGTCGGCACCAGGATGAGCGCGCGCACCGGGCGGCGCGGTGCGCTGCTGGCTTTCGCGCCGAGGCGGAACAGCAGCGGCAGCGTGAAACCGGCGGTCTTGCCGGTGCCGGTTTGCGCGGCGCCCAGCAGGTCGCGGCCGGACATCACCACGGGAATGGCCTGGGCCTGGATCGGCGTCGGATCGGTGTAACCCTGATCGGCGACGGCGCGCAGCAGCTCTGCGGACAGGCCAAGGTTGGCAAATCCGGCGGCAGTGGCCACGGTGTTCGGAATCACTGCGTTCGAAACGGCAATGGCGGGGCTTGAGGGCACAGTGCCCTCGGTCTTCAACGACTGAGTAATGACAATCTCCTGAGGTATCGGCCTGTGAAAACCCATTGAAGGACTTTCCAAACCGGTTCAGGCAGATGAGTTACTACTTAAGGGAATTCGGGGAGCAGACTGATGAAACAGAGCAACCGCGAAGAGGCTGGAACGCTAACCGGATGATGCGTATCGCAAACCTTGGCGCGGAGTATATACAGATTTGGCCGGCGCGTCGCATTTATTGTGCAGCGCACCCATTCCGGGGGGCTTTGGTGGGTGCCCCCGGCGCAAAAGCGACGCTATTTCTTCTCCCAGCTTGTGATGTCGTCCAGTTTGACCTCGTAGCCGACGTTTTTCGGGCCTAGGTCGGCGAGGCGCGATTTTTCGGCTTTGCGGAACACCTCGGCCAGTTCCATGCTGAGTTTGGCCAGCGCAGCAGGCTCGGGCTTGATGACGGCGTTGTTCTCCACGCGCAGGAAGGCGCGGCCGAGCAGTTCGATGTAGATCAGCTGGTCGAGTGAAGTGTTCGACGAGGGAGCTGCGGCGGGATTCGAGGCGTGTTCGGACATGGCGGACCTTTGACGAAATTGCTGTGAATGGATGGGCACTACTTTACGCGAAAAGCCCGTGCCGGCAGTGCGACCCGTTATCGGCATCACCATCGGCATCACAATCGCGTCACTTAATGCCTTTAATCCGCGTCCAGGCTTGCGGCATTGATGCCGTGCGGGGCCATGCAACGTTTCAAGCTGTTGTAATCGTTCGGTATTAAAAATGTCGGGCGTTGCGGCATTTGGGGAGCGTTTCTTGCGTTCTCATGGGCATTGGTGTCATCCGGTACCGATAATCAATGGGAGCATCCACATGAGAACCATCCAGAAGGGCTTTACGCTGATCGAGCTGATGATCGTTGTCGCGATCATCGGCATCCTGGCAGCGGTTGCACTGCCCGCGTACCAGGACTACACCGTCCGCGCCAAGGTGTCCGAGCTGATCATCGCCGCCTCCAGCGCACGCACCGCGATTGCCGAGAAGCTGCAGTCCGACCCGGCCGCCACCGCGTCCATGGGCACGGGCGTGACCATCAACGTCGTGGGCAAGATCGCCACGGCCGATGTCAGCGATGCAGGCCTGATCGTTGTGACCGGCAGCACTGCCAGCACCTCCACCGGCCAGGCCGTCACGCTGACCGTGACCCCGACCGCGAACACCTCGACCGGCACCATCACCTGGTCTTGCGCAGGCACGCCGGCCAAGTACATGCCCGCCACCTGCCGCTAAACCCGGCCGTTGTACCAAAAGCCCCTCTCCGGAGGGGCTTTTTTTTGCCTGCCGCATTCCGCCCGTGCTGCAGCGGTGCCGCGGGTGTGCAAGAATCCCCATCGCACAAGAAAATCAAAAATCGAACGACAGTCGCCCATGCATGCAGAAGAAGATGGCAAATCCTGTTGTTCAAATCCGGAGGCGCCATGTACGTTCGCAAGTGCTCTGTCGCAACCAGACTGGCCTTTGTATCGGCCTTCATTGGGTTGATCGCACCGCAATTCTCGTCAGCGCAAAGCTATCCCCAGCGACCGGTGCGCTTCATCGTGCCGTTTGCCCCCGGCGGCGGCACTGACGTGCCGGCGCGCCTGCTGGCGCCGAAACTGACCGATGCCATGGGGCAGCAGTTCCTCGTGGACAATCGTGCCGGTGCCAACGGCATCGTCGGCACCGACGTGACGGCGAAGGCCGTGCCCGACGGCTACACCGTGCTCATCGTGCCCAGCGGCCACACCATCAACGCCAGCCTGTATCCCAAGCTGCCCTACGATACGGTCAAGGATTTCGCGTCGATCTCGCTGATTGCCAATGGCGCGTACATCCTGGTGACGAACAGTGCCCTGCCGGTCAAGTCTGTGTCCGAGCTGATCGCTCTGGCCAAGTCGAAGCCGGGTGTCATGCAATTCGGCTCCGGTGGTGTGGGCAACGCCAATCACCTGGCCGCCGAACTGTTCAATCTCAAGGCCGGCATCCAGCTTGTGCACGTGCCCTACAAGGGGGGCGGCCCCCTGATGAACGATCTGCTGGGTGGTCACATCTCGATGCTGTTCGCCACGATCGGCACGGTGGGCGCGCAGGTGCATGCCGGCAAACTGCGCGCGCTGGCGGTGACAACCGCCACGCGCGCAAGCGCCTTTCCTGACATCCCGACGATGGCCGAGGCTGGTGTTCCAGGCTATGAAGTGAGCGGCTGGTATGCGCTGCTGGCCCCGGCCGGCACGCCGGCCCCCATCGTCAACAGGCTCAGCGACGAGATGGCGAAGATCGTCGTCGCCCCGGACGTCAGGGACAAGCTGATCAACCAGTTGGGGCTGGAGCCGGTGGGCAGCAAGCCTGCGGTACTGGACGCCGTCATCCGTACCGAGCTGAAGAAATGGGAGGAAATCATCAGGAAGCTCGGCATTACCGCAGAATCCTGAACAATCGCCGCCCGAAAGGCCCCCTCTCCGGAGGGTTTTTTTGCCTGCTGCATTTCCACATTCCCCTGTCACGCTGCAGTGGTGGTGCAGGTGTGCAAGAATCCCGGCCATACAAGAACAACAAACAGCAGTGCAATTCACGAGGAGGCAACATGCAGCAATCCACACATTTGTCCGCACGCGCGCTGATTGCGCTGGCCCTGGCCGCGGGCCTGCCCGCAACCGCCCTTGCGCAGAAGGCGCCCGAGCCGTTTCCCGCCAAGCCGATCACGTTCATCAATCCGCTGGCTGCAGGCGGACCGCAGGAGGTTGAGACCCGCCTCTACGCGCAGAAGATGATGGAAAACACCGGCTGGAAGATCCTCGTCGATTTCCGCGCCGGTGCCGGTGGCACCCTGGGCCAGAACTACGTGGCCAAGGCGCCGCCTGATGGCTACACGGTACTCACCACCTCCAGTTCCTATGTCATCACGCCGGCGCTGTATCCGGACCTGCCCTTTGATCCGGTGAAGGACCTCGCGCCGGTGTCGCTGATCAGCACGCGCGGCAACATGCTGGTGGTCTCCACCGCGCTGCCGGTGAAGACCGTCAACGAATACATCGCCTATGCGAGGGCCAATCCCGGAAAAATCAACTTCGGCACCTCGGGGGCGGGGGGCGCGGTGCATCTGCCGGGCGCGTGGCTGCACAACATGACGAAAACCGAAGTCACCTTCGTGCACTACAAGGGCACGGGGCAGTTGCTGCCCGACCTTGTCGCAGGCCGGCTGCAGGCGACGCTCGCCTTCCCGCTCGCGACCATGCCCTTCATCAAGGCGGGCAAGCTGCGTCCGCTGGGTGTAACGAGCGCCGATCGCATCAGCACGCTGCCCGACATTCCTGCGGTGCGCGAACAGGTTCCCGGGTTTGACTTCACCTCCTGGCTGGGCGCGCTGGCGCCGGGCAGGACGCCGCCGGCAATCGTGAACCGCCTGAGTGCAGAGTTCGCGAAGATGGCGAAGGATCCGGAGATCACCCGAAAAATGTTGGACGAGTATTACTTCGTGTCGGTGGGCAGTACGCCCGAGGAGTTCCGCAAATTCATGGCACCACAGTTCGACATCTGGAAGAAGCTGATCAAGGATACCGGCATCAAGCTTGAAGAATGAGTGGAAGAATGATTGGAAAAACAGGTCGAGGAATGACGCGATGATCCCGAATAACACAGGCTCCACCCTCGCCGGAGATCTCGCCGGCTTCGTGACCCGGCAGTGCATTGGCGACCTGCCACCGACGACGATCGAGTACGCGGCGATGCTGATCGCCAGCACGGTGGCCAGCGCATCGCTCGGCTCGACGCTGGAATCGGCAAAGATCATGCGCGTACTCGAATTGCAGCGCGGCGGCGTACCCGAGGCATCGCTGTGGTTCGGCGGCGGACCGAAACTGCCGGTGGCGGCTGCGGCGCGCATCAATGCGCTGATGAGCGATGCCTCAGCTTCGGACGACAGCGACCTGCGCAACATCACCCATCCAGGCACCACGCTTGCGGCCTGTTCGCTGGCGATCGCCGAGAATACCGGTGCCAGTGGCGAGGATGTGCTTGCCGCCATCGTGCTTGGCTACGAAGCGGCCGGCCGCATCAACAGCGGCGTCATCCCGGGGCTGCGCGAGAAGGGCTACCACGGCTGCATCATTGCGATCTTCGCCGGGGCCGTGGCCAGCGGACGGCTGCTGAAGCTGGATGCGTCGCAGATGACGCATGCCATCGGCCTTGCGGCCACGTCCATTGGCGGCATCATGGCCGCGGCAAGGACCAGTGTGGCGCGCGAGTACCATGCCGGTCTTGCCGCGATGCTGGGCGTGAATGCCGCGCAGGCGGCGAAGCTGGGCTACACCGCCGAGGCCGGCATCCTCGAGTCGCCCGTCGGTTTCTTTCATATCTATGGTGAAGGCCCGAAAGCGCCACAGGTGGCCCGTGTTACGGCAGACCTTGGCAAACGCTGGGACATCCTTACCGAAATGGCGATCAAGCTGGTGCCCGGCGGCAATCCGTACCACGCGCTGGCCGAGGCTGCGGCGAACGCCGCGCGCGAGGGCGATGTTGCGCCGGAGAACGTCGAGTCGATCACCCTGTCCCAGCCCGGTGTCACGACACTGGCGGGGCCGCGCCATCCCACCGACCTGATCGGCGTGGCGCACAGTGCGGCCTACTTCCTGTCCGCTGGCGTTGCCGACCGTGCCTTTTCCTGGGCGCATGCCTCGGAGGAAAAGATCAACGACCCGCGCATCCGCAGCCTCTTCGACACGGTGCGGATCGCACCTCCGCCCACCGAGCACCTCGAACGCTTCAAGCAGGGTTGCATCGTCACGATCAGGACAAGGGACGGCGGAACGTTCTCGAGCACGGTCTATGCGCCGCGCGGTGCCGCGATCAACGGCATCGAATGGGCCGATGTGGAGGCGAAGTACCGTGCACTGACGCCGTTCGCGAAAATTTCTCCCGCGAACATTGAAGCCAGCCTCGGCCTGATCCGCGGGTTACGGTCGGTAAAGGAGGTCGCCGAGCTGGTCGACCTGCTGCGCTAGGCACTGCACCCCTCAACGCGGCGAGGCGAGGGGGCGGCACCTGCTACAGCCGCGCCAGGAACTTCTCGATCAGCGCGTTGACCTCGTCCGGCTTTTCCGTCACCGGGAAGTGTCCGGCGCCGTAGAGTTTCACGTACTCGGAACCGGGCAGGGCCTCGTGGATTTCCTTTTCGTACTCTGGCGGGCTGCCCGGATCGTCCATGCCGCGCAGCAGCAGTAATGGCGGCTTCAGCGTTGACAACCGGTCGCGCACATCGAAGGCATCGATCGTCTGCAGGTCGTGGAGCTGCGACATCGGTCCGATCTGGCGATGACGTTCCAGCAGCCTGGCCTTCAGCCCCGGCTCCACGAACTTCATGGCATGAATCTGAAATGCGATCCATTCTTCATAGGCCTTGGGATCCCTGGCTGCGCGCACCCGCAGATCGTAGGCGCCGGGTGCCCGGGTCTTGGGCCGTGCCGCAACGGTCATCAGTACCAGGCCCTTGATCTCTTCGGGGTAGTCCAGGCCGTACTGCAGGCCGATCGAGGCGCCCAGCGTGAAGCCGCACAGCACCAGGTCCTTCTTCATGCCCTGCGCCCACAGCCAGCCGCGCACCCACTCGGTGTAGCTCTTGATGTCGGGGCAGCGCGTGCCCTCGAGGTGGCCCGGCAGTGTGGGAGCGACGCTGCCGGGGAAGTGCTTGAGCTGGTAGTGGAAGCCGTCAGCGCAGGCGCCTGCGCCCGGGCCGTGGATGAAGACCAGTTGCGTCATGAACGTTCTCTCCTTTTGGGTTGCCCTTGTTGTCCGGGCCGGTGTGATCAGCCTGCGATGTTACCCCCGACGGGCGCCCCTGAGTGGTGCGCGTTCGCCAATTAGACGTTTCGCGGATTGGGTGCAAGCCGGTTAGAATTCATGGTGAGGAACGGCTTTCAAGCCAAATTCGGCAAGGGCTGCAACAGACGGCCTTGGGCGCGACGATGACAGCATCAGTGCCGGCCACAAAAATCCAACACCTGATCAAAGAGGAGTTGTTCCATGGATTTCGCGATCGAAGAAACAGAAGAGCAGAAGAAATTCCGCGCCGAGGTGCGGGCGTTCCTTGAGAAGAACATGCCCGGTGGGATGGAGCACCACGTCGACCCGGTCGACCAGCCGCGCGAGCAATATGAATTGCGCCGAGAACTGGGTCGCCGGCTGGGCAAGAAGGGCTGGCTCTACCCGAACTTCCCGAAGGAATACGGCGGCTCCGACATGTCCGCAGACAATGTCATGGTGCTGAGCGAGGAACTGGCGGCCGTCGGCTCGGCCCTGCCGCCGTACTACGACTCCGGCGCACGCATGGGCGCGCCGACCATCCTGGTATGGGGCACTGAAGAACACAAGAAGCGTTTCCTGCCGATGATGTTCCGCGGCGACATCCGGACCTGGCAGCTGCTCTCCGAACCGGGCGCGGGTTCCGACCTTGCCGGCATCAAGACCACAGCGATCCGCGACGGCGACCACTACGTCGTGAACGGCCAGAAGATGTGGGTGGGCAGCGCGCATGGTGCCGACTACGCCTGGACCATCCTCGTCACCGACCCCAAGGGCGAGCGTCACAAGAACCTGTCCTGGTTCATGATCCCGATGAACCTGCCCGGCATCACCGTGCAACCCATGGACGTGCTGGCCACGGGCGGTGAGGGCGGTGCCGGCGGCGGTTGCAAGAACGCCGTGTTCTTCGACAACGTGCGTGTGCCTGCCGAGAACCTGGTGGGCGGCGAAAACAACGGCTGGAAGGTGGCCACCACCCACCTTGAAGTCGAACACGGGGGCACTGGGCGCCTGAACGACCGTCGCGTGATCTATGAATTCATCGACTTCTGCAAGGAAACGCATGACGGCCATCGCATTGCCGATGATCCCGATGCGCGCGCGCAGATCGCCGAGCTCTACATCGAGGCCGAGATCACCCGCCTCTGGGCGCTCCGGAACCACTGGCTGTCGCATGCCCACAAGCCGCGTTCCTACGAAGGCCCGCAGTACAGCCTGCGCCGCAAGCTCTCCAGCCTGGACATCGCCGAACGCATGCTGCGCATCGCCGGGCCCTACGCCCTGACCACCGACAAGCGCTGGGCACCGCTGAATGCGGCAATCGAATACTTCCAGCGCGATGCCATCACCTCTCTGCACCCGGGGGCGACCACGGACATCCAGAAGGTCATCATGGCGCGGCGCATGGGCACCGGCGGCCGCGAACGCGAACAAGCCGGCAAGCTGAAATAAGGGGAGAACAACAATGGACTTTTCACTGAACGAAACCCAGCAACTCATCCAGGATTCGGCGAAGGACTACGTCAGCAGCGCGTGCTCCCGCGACGTCCTGCTCAAGATCGACCGCAATTCCGGCGAAATCATGGCCAGGCAATGGAAGCAGATGTCCGAAATGGGCTGGACCGGGATGGCCATTCCTGAAGCCTACGGCGGCAGCGGCAACTCGTTGACCGATGTGGCGGTGCTGTTCGAGGAACTGGGCGTGGGCCCGGTGCCCGGACCGCTCTTCACCTCGGCAGTGCTGTGCGCCCGCATCATCCTCGAGGCCGGCAGCGAAGCGCAGAAAAAGGCGCTGCTTCCCGGCGTCGCCGAAGGCAAGCGCGTGTTCGCGCTGGCCATGACCGAGGCCCGCTACGGCTGGGCGCCGGAGAACGTGCACATGAAGGCGAAAAAAGAGGGCGCCGATTACGTGCTCTCCGGCACCAAACTGTTCGTCGAGGATGCAGAACACGCCACCGACCTGCTGGTGGTGGCCGGCATCGACGGTGAAAAGGGGCTGAGCCTGTTCCATGTTGATGCCAAGGCACAGGGTGTTGCGATCCGTCCGTTGAAGGGCTTCATGGTCGGCATGGGCGAAATCGTGCTGGACAAGGTGAAGGTGGCGGCCGCTTCCGTCATCGGCGGCGCCGGCAAGGCCGCTGCGCCATTGGATCGCGCCATGCTGGCCTCCGTGCCGGTGCTCTGCGCCTACAAGGTCGGCGGCTGCAAGCGCGTGTACGAGATGTCGCTGGCCTATGCCGGCGAGCGCAAGCAGTTCAACACTGTGATTGGCCGCTTTCCGCGCGTGCAGGACCATCTCATCTACGCGGTGAACGCGCTTGATTCGGCGCGTTGGACCACCTACGAGGCGCTGTGGAAGCTCGACAACGGCATGGATGCCGCCGCCAGCGTGCACGTGGCGAAGTCCGTGGCCTCCGAGGGTTACATGAAGGCCACCGACATGGCCCACGAAGTCCATGCCGGCATGGGCGTGCTGCGCGAATACGGCCTCACGCTGCATACCAAGATGTCGCGTTCGCTGTTCCACACGCTCGGTGCGCCTTCGCTGCATCGCAAGCGGCTGGAGAGTGCGCTGGAACTGATGCCGGCCTGATCACCGGCAGCGGAATCAAGGAGGGGCGGCGCCGGATGTCGCAAGCCGACAGGCCATTCGGAAACCGGCGCCGTTTTCTCGGTGCCACGGGTGGCATGGCTGCGGCCACAATGGCCGCACTTGCTGCGGGCTTGGGACGAAGCGGCCGGATGTTTGCCGCGGAGCCCCCCGCCCTGCCCATCGCCGATGCGCATTCGCACATCGGCCTGATTTCCTCGTATGTTCCAAGAGTGTCGCTGAAGGAACAGATGGCCGCAGCCGGCGTGATGTTGCTGTCATGGAGCATCGTCGGCGACGGCCGCTGGATTGCTGGCACCAGCTCCGGCATTGTGCAGCGGAGCACGCCCGCGAACGGCGAGCAGACGCGCTACCTGCGCCAGAAACTCGGCGAGATGCGCAGGTACCTCGACTCGGTCGGCCTCGCCCATGCACGCGATCCCTCCGACATTGACGCGGCACGGGGCGGGGAGCCCAGGGTCGTGATTGCGCTGGAGGGCGCGGGCTTCGCGGACGACGGGATCGACACGCTGGAGCAACTCTACACGGACGGTTTGCGCCATTTGCAACTGGTGCACTACATCCGCAACGGGCTTGGCGATTTCCAGACCGAGGCACCGCAACACGACGGATTGACAGACCTTGGTGCCAACGTCATCAGGATGTGCAACCGGCTGGGCATTCTGGTGGACCTTGCCCATGCCACGAATCCCGCGATCGACAAAGCGCTCGAGGTCTCGACTGTGCCGATCATCTGGTCGCACAGCGCCATCACCACCACGCAGTACACCTGGCGGCAGAACGGCGGGCTGGCGCGCAGGCTCTACATCGATTACGCGAAGAAGATCGCGCAGCGCGGCGGTGCGGTGGGGCTGTGGTCATTGAAATCCGGCCTGTTCCGCGATGTCGAGGGCTATGCCGGCGAACTCATGCGCATGGTTGACGCCATCGGACCGGAGCACGTGATGTTCGGCACGGACCTCGATGGCGTGGGCAAGGGCGCAGGCATGCTGGATGACCTGGGTGATCTGCGGAAGGTGGCCGATGCGCTGCTCAAACGCGGAATGGATGAAAAAACATTGAAGGCCGTCTGCTTCGAAAATTACGCGCGCTGCCTGCGCGCCG
>CAIYPG010000158.1 GCA_903928055.1 uncultured beta proteobacterium
ATGCAACAGCAGCGTTGCCCCGCCGAATACCACGATGATGGCGAAGCTGACCCACAGCATGGCGTCCACTTTCTTGCCGCGAAGTTTCAGCCAGCCGATCTGTGCGATGGTGGCGGCAATCGCCACACCGGTGGCGACATAGATGTCGGCTGCCTTGAAGGCGATGAAGAACAGGATGACAGGGAACAGATCGAACAGGAATTTCATGGCGCCATTATACGGTGGCTGCCCTCTGGGCTCCGGGATGGGCCCCGGTCCGGCCGCAGGGGCCGGCGGAATAGTCAGCTTTTTGCAGGTTTGAACAGGAGGGCGGCAGAGTTGATGCAGTAGTAGGGTCCGCCCGGGGCCGGGGCGTTTTCGTCGTCGTACTGGACGTGGCCGAGGTGTGATCCGCATGCCGAACAGGCTGCCGCGGTACGTTCCCGGAACCAGGCATGGTCTTCTTCGGTGCGAATGCAGTCCGGGCGGAGTGCTGAGCGGAAGGACGGCCAGCCCAAGGCTGCGTCGAACTTGGCCTGTGCGTCAAACAGCGGGCTCCCGCAGCCAATGCAGCAATAGATGCCCGGCCGGGTGTTCGTGAGGTATTCGCCACTGAAGGGACGCTCGGTGCCACGCTTGCGGGTGACGTTGTATTGCAATGGCGTCAGCCGGGCACGCCATTCAGCATCAGTCGGTGTCATTTTTCTGGGCATGGGGTGCTCTCCGGATGCAATAATACAAATTGTTCAAAATCTTATTTTAAAACCGCGTGAAGCAATGTCCCGCTGCCCAAAGGGCGATGTTTCGCGCCATCAGAAAGGATTCATCATGTCAGAACCTGTTTGCGCCCAGAAAGCCCCTTATGCAGTCGAACTGGAAGCCGGGGATTACTATTGGTGCAGTTGCGGGAAATCCGCCAAGCAGCCGTTCTGCGATGGTTCGCACAAGGGTTCTGAGTTTTCACCCGTGAAATTCACGATGGAAAAGGCGGACAAGGTCTGGCTGTGTGGCTGCAAGAAGACCGCAAAGGCGCCCTTCTGCGACGGAACGCACAAGGCGCTTTAAGGCCGGTCGGCCTCTGGCTGATCAGGTCTTTTTGCGCGCCGGCTTTGCGCTCCGCGTGCCAGTTCCGGCGCGGGGCGGGAGGCCGGTGTGCTGCGTGAGGAGCTGGCCCTTCCTGGGCGTGCCTCTTGCGGGAATTCCCGCACCAGATGAGACACGTCGGGGTGCAGCGGTCGGCGCCATCGTCGAATTCTTGTGCCGCGGACTGCTGTAGCTGCCCTCGGTTGCCGGCTGCCACCACGGAATCAGATGATGTTTGCCGTTGCCGATCAGGTCCGAGCGCCCCATGTGCTTGAGCGCGTCGCGCAGCAGCGGCCAGTTGTTCGGATCATGGTATCGCAGGAATGCCTTGTGCAGCCTGCGGCGGCGCTCCCCGCGCACGATGTCCACGCTCTCGCCGTCACGCGTCACCTTGCGCAATGGGTTTTTCCCGGAGTGATACATCGCTGTGGCGGTGGCCATGGGTGAGGGATAGAAGGTCTGCACCTGATCGGCGCGAAAGCCGTTCTCCTTCAGCCACACCGCAAGGTTCATCATGTCCTCGTCGCTGGTGCCGGGATGCGCGGCGATGAAGTAGGGGACGAGGAACTGCTTCTTTCCCGCTTCGGCTGAATACTGGTCGAACATCTTCTTGAACGTGTCGTAGGTGCCCACGCCGGGCTTCATCATCTTCGACAGCGGTCCCTGCTCGGTGTGCTCGGGAGCGATCTTCAGATAGCCGCCGACATGGTGGGTTACCAGTTCCTTCACGTATTCCGGAGACTGGATCGCCAGGTCATAGCGCAGCCCCGAGCCGATCAGCACCTTCTTGATGCCCTTCAGCGCGCGGGTGCGGCGGTACATGTGGATCAGCGCCGAGTGATCGGTGTTCAGGTTCTGGCAGATGCCGGGATAGACGCAGCTTGGCTTGCGGCAGGCCGCTTCGATCTCCGGCGACTTGCAGCCGATGCGGTACATGTTCGCGGTCGGCCCGCCAAGGTCCGAAATCACGCCGGTAAATCCCTTGACCGAATCGCGGATGGCTTCGACTTCCCGGATGACCGAGTCTTCCGAGCGGCTCTGGATGATGCGGCCCTCGTGCTCGGTGATGGAGCAGAACGTGCAGCCGCCGAAACAGCCGCGCATGATGTTGACGCTGAAGCGGATCATTTCCCAGGCGGGTATTTTCGTCGCGCCGTCGTGTCCGCCTTTTTCATCGGCATAGGCCGGATGTGGCGAACGCGCATAGGGAAGGTCGAAGATATGGTCCATCTCGGCCGTGGTCAGCGGAATCGGGGGCGGATTGATCCAGACATCCCGTGCGGTCTTGCTGTCGCCGGCCTTGACCTCATGGGCCTGTACCAGCGCGCGTGCATTGCCGGGGTTGGTTTCCAGGTGCAGCACGCGGTTCGCATGGGCATACAGCACCGGATCGCTGCGCACCCGTTCATAGGAGGGCAGGCGGATCACGGTGCGATCGCGGGGTGTGGACTTCAGCTTTGCAGGAAGGTTCGGGTTCGGTGAAAAGGTGAGCGGTTTGACGTTGGTGTCCTTCGCTGCGGAGATGCCGCCCGTGTCTTCCTTCACGCAATCCACGCCCTGCGATTTGGCCTGCTCGGAAATCATCAGGTAGGGACTGACATGCGCATCGACCCGGCCGGGTTCATCCACGCTGGTCGAGTCGATTTCGGTCCAGCCCTGTGCCGACTCATCACCGGTGCGGCGCACGAAGGCCGTACCGCGGATGTCGGTCATCGTCATGACGGATTCCTTGGCGGCCAGGCGATGGGCAATCTCGACGATCGCCCGCTCGGCATTGCCGTAGAGCAGCAGATCGCATTTGGCATCGATGACGATGGAGCGGCGCACCTTGTCCTGCCAGTAATCGTAGTGCGCAATGCGCCGCAGCGAACCTTCGATGCCGCCGAGGACGATGGGGACGTCCTTGAAGGCTTCGCGGCAGCGCTGCGAGTACACGACGGCTGCACGATCGGGGCGCTTGCCGCCGACATCTCCCGGCGTGTAGGCATCATCGGAGCGGATCTTCCGGTCAGCCGTGTAGCGGTTGATCATCGAATCCATGTTGCCGGCAGTGACGCCGAAAAACAGGTTCGGCCGGCCCAGTGCCTTGAAGGGCTCGGCGCTCTGCCAGTCGGGCTGGGCGATGATGCCGACGCGAAAACCCTGTGCCTCCAGCACCCGGCCGATGACGGCCATGCCGAAACTCGGGTGGTCCACATAGGCGTCGCCGGTGACGATGATGATGTCGCAACTGTCCCAGCCGAGCACATCCATTTCCGCCCGGCTCATCGGCAGGAATGGGGCCGTGCCGAAACGCGCGGCCCAGTACTTGCGGTAACTGGTCAGCGGTTTCGCGTTGCGTGCGAAAAGGGATACGTCAGCGGGGGCGTTCATGGTCGACGTCGTCAGAGCGCCAGCAGGAAAGAAGGACAGGCGCGGATTTTAGGGCTTTGTGCCCTTTTGCGCACTTTCAATGAATGGATACGGGGGCGTGCCCGATGGGCGCGCCCCCGGTACTGCCGGCGGCCTACAGCAACGGCCTACAGCAACGGCCTACAGCAACGGCCTACAGCAACGGCCTACAGCAACGGCCTACAGCAACGGCCTACAGCAACGGCCTACAGCAACGGCCTACAGCAACGGCCTA
>CAIYPG010000159.1 GCA_903928055.1 uncultured beta proteobacterium
CCAGCGCAGGCAGGCCAGCGGGCCGCGCGGTGCCTTCAACGCCAGCTCCAGATTCTCGAACACGGTCAGCGCGTCGAACACCGTGGGCTTCTGGAACTTGCGGCCGATGCCCGCATGCGCAATCTGCGGCTCGGTCATGCGACGCAGGTCAATGGACTGCCCGAAGAACGCGGTGCCTTCGTCAGGCCGCGTCTTGCCGGTGATCACATCCATCATCGTGGTCTTGCCGGCGCCGTTCGGGCCGATGATGCAGCGCAGTTCGCCGGCTTCGATCGTCAGCGTGAGCTTGTTCAACGCCCGAAAGCCGTCAAACGAAACAGTGATGTCGTCAAGATACAGGATGGGGCCGTGCGAGACATCGGGGCCTGCACCCTCGTCCACCACACGGCCATAGGCGGGCGCATCGGCGCCACCAGCGGCGGTGTTCTGGGCCCCGGCGGCGGCTTTTTCCATGGACAATTCCGCGGCGCTCATGCGGCCGCCTTGGCTTCGCCGGCCGCACCTTTGCCCATGCGCTCGCGAAGCTGCCGGTAGGCACCGACCACGCCACGCGGCAGGAACAGCGTCACGGCGATGAAGATGGCGCCGAGGAAGAACAGCCAGTATTCGGGAAAGGCCATGGTGAACCAGCTCTTCGCACCATTGACGAGGAACGCGCCGAGGATGGCACCCACCAGCGTACCGCGCCCGCCCACCGCCACCCAGATCGCGATCTCGATGGAATTGGCCGGCGACATCTCGCCCGGATTGATGATGCCCACCTGCGGCACGTACAGCGCGCCGGCAATTCCGGCGATCACCGCCGACAGCGTCCAGATCGCCAGCTTGAACCACAGCGGATCGTAGCCGGAGAACATGACGCGCGACTCGGCATCACGGATGGCTGTCAGCACGCGGCCGAACTTGGAGGAGACCAGCCAGCGCGCCAACAGCAGCGTGCCCACCAGCACGATGCCAGTGAGGACAAACAGCGTCATGCGCATCTCGGGGGTCTGGATTGCCACGCCCAGGATGCGCTTGAAGTCGGTGAAGCCGTTGTTGCCGCCGAAACCGGTGTCGTTGCGGAAAAACAGCAGCATGAAGGCGAACGTGAGTGCCTGGGTGATGATGGAGAAATACACGCCCTTGATGCGCGAACGGAATGCGAAGTAACCGAAGATGAAGGCCAGCAGGCCCGGCACCGCAACCACCAGGAACAGCGAGTACAGGAAATGGTCGGTGAAGGCCCAGTACCAGGGATAGGCCTTCCAGTCGAGGAACACCATGAAGTCGGGAAGGGTGCTGTGGTACACGCCGTCAGTGCCGATCTGGCGCATGAGGTACATGCCGAAGGCGTAGCCGCCCAGCGCAAAGAACACACCGTGGCCCAGCGACAGGATGCCGGTATAGCCCCAGATCAGGTCCATGGCCAGCGCCAGGATGGCGTAGCACATGATCTTGCCGATCAGCGTGATCGCGAAGTCGGACAGGTGGAATACGCTGCCTTCGGGCACCGCCATGTTCAGCAGAGGTGCGATGACCATGACCAGCAGCAGTGCCGCGGCGATGCCGGCCCAGCCGCGGGAAGTGAAGATGGATGGGGGCTTGTATGTGCTCACGGAACCAGCCTTCCCCTCACAGTCATTACCGCGAAAGCGGGAATCCAGTGTCGTTCAATTAAAAGTAGCTGGATCCCCGCTTGCGCGGGGATGACGGAAAAAGAAGTACCACTGATTCGAATGCTAAGCATCTGCAAACCTGCCTTTCAAGGCAAACAAGCCCTGCGGCCGTTTCTGGATGAACACGATGATGAACACCAGCACGATGATCTTGGCGATGACCGCGCCCGCCCAACCTTCCAGTATCTTGTTGACCACACCCAGGCCCAGCGCGGCGTACACCGTGCCTGCCAGCTGGCCGACACCGCCCAGCACCACCACCATGAAGGAGTCGACGATGTAGCTCTGCCCCAGGTCGGGCCCGACGTTGCCGATCTGCGACAGCGCGCAACCGGCTAGGCCGGCGATGCCCGAACCCAGGCCGAAGCACCAGGTGTCGATGCGCGCGGTGTTGATGCCCATGCAGCTGGCAATCGCCCGGTTCTGCGTGACGCCGCGCACGAACAGGCCGAGACGGGTGCGGGTCAATGCCAGCCAGACCAGCAGCAGCACCACGCCGGAGAAACCGATGATGGCGATGCGGCTGAACGGCAGCACCACGCCGGAGAACATCTCCAGGCCGCCGGACATCCAGGCCGGATTCTCCACCTGCACGTTCTGCGCGCCGAACACGGTGCGCACCAGCTGGATCAGCATCAGGCTGATGCCCCAGGTGGCAAGCAGCGTTTCCAGCGGCCGGCCATACAGGAAGCGGATGACGCTGCGCTCGAGGATCATGCCAACGACGGCAGAAGCAATGAACGCGGCGGGAACGGCCAGTAGCGGATACCAGTTGAACCAGTCCGGCAGATGCTGGTGAAAGAAGTTCTGCACCACGTAGGTGGCATAGGCGCCGATCATGATCAGCTCGCCATGCGCCATGTTGATCACCCCCATCAGGCCGTAGGTGATGGCAAGGCCGAGCGCCGCAAGCAGCAGTATGGAACCCAGGCTCGCACCGCTGAACACCTGCGCGGCGCGATCGCCCCAGGTCAGCCGCGACTGCACCGCTTCCAGCGAAATCTGCGCCTGTGCACGAACGTTGGCATCCGGCTCGGCAAAATCATCGCCGTTCTTCTGCAGCAGATCGATCAGCAGCGTCTTGGTGCTCGGACTGTTGCTGGAGCCCAGGGCCTTGACCGCGGCCAGGCGCACCGCAACGTCGCTGCTCTTCAGTTGTGCCTGGGCCTGGACCAGGACCAGCATGGATTTGATCTCGGCGTCAGACTCCTTCTCCAGCGCCTTGGAAATGATGGTCAGCATTCCCGCGTCAACACCGCCCTCGAGAAGCGACTTGGCCGCCGTATGGCGGGTCTTGCGGTCGGGGGACACCAGCTTGAGCGCCGACATGGCGGATTGAATCTCGCCGCGCACCCGGTTGGGCAGCACGACATCTTCGAGCCCCTCGGGCAGCGGAGACACTTCGGCACCGCTGACGGCATCGACGGCCTTGCCATCGCGCACAATGAGCACCTGTTTTTTCTCGGCGACGACCTGCACTTCACCATTCATCATCGCCTGCAGGAAGACAAGCCCGTCCGGATCGGCGGCGGTGACCACCTCGGCCACGGCGGCGATCTTGTCCTCACCTTCGCCAAGCGCGAGTTTCTCGATGACCGCGGGCGGCACGACTGCGAATGCGAACCCGGGCAGGATGAATGCGGCAATCAGTGTCAGGCGAAGGAGGAATGTCATGATTGTTCTTGATAAAGCAAAAACGAGGCCTGTTAGGGGCGCTTTTGGCTGAAATGCTGTGCGAGGCGATGCCCGCACCATGTATTCGACTCGTTGAAACCAATTCCGGGAAAAACAAGGCGGCGGACACCGGGGCGCCGCCGCCTGCTTTCGAATCAGGACAGGGAACGCATGGCGCTCCCCGTCTGCAGCTTTAGATCTTGGTCTTGCCGTCCGGCTCGTCCTTCTTGCCCTTGTTCTCGGGGATGTAGGGGCTCCACGGCATGGCCTTGACCGGGCCAGGCGTCTTCCACACCACGTTGAACTGGCCGTCAGCCTTCACTTCACCGATGAACACGGCTTTGTGCAGGTGATGGTTCTTGGGGTCCATCGTCGAGACGATGCCCGAAGGCGCCTTGAACGTCTGGCCGGCCATCGCCGCGATGACCTTGTCCACGTCCGTGGTCTTGGCCTTCGTGACTGCCTGGGCCCACATGTTGATGCCGATGTACGCAGCTTCCATCGGATCATTGGTGAGCGGCTTGTCGGCATTCGGCAGCTTCATCTTCTTGGCGTAGGCGGCCCATTTCTTCTTGAACTCGTCATTTGCCGGGGACTTGATGGACATGAAGTAGTTCCAGGCAGCCAGGTGGCCGACGAGCGGCTTGGTATCCACACCACGCAGCTCCTCTTCACCCACCGAGAACGCCACGACCGGAACATCGGTCGCCTTCAGGCCCTGGTTGCCCAGTTCCTTGTAGAACGGCACGTTCGAGTCACCGTTGATGGTCGAGACGACTGCGGTCTTCTTGCCTTCGCCGGCGAACTTCTTGATCTTGCCAATGATGGTTTGATAGTCGCTATGACCGAACGGCGTGTATTCCTCCATGATGTCCGCATCAGTGATGCCCTTGCTGTGGAGGAAGGCGCGCAGGATCTTGTTCGTGGTGCGCGGGTAGACGTAGTCGGTACCCAGCAGGACGAAGCGCTTGGCTGAGCCGCCGTCCTTGCTCATCAGGTACTCGACTGCGGGAATCGCCTGCTGGTTCGGCGCGGCACCGGTGTAGAACACGTTCTTGGAGAGCTCTTCACCTTCATACTGCACCGGGTAGAACAGCAGGCCGTTCAGTTCTTCGTATACGGGCAATACCGACTTGCGCGATACCGAGGTCCAGCAGCCGAAGGTCACGGCAACCTTGTCCTGCGACAGGAGCTGGCGACCCTTTTCAGCAAACAGTGGCCAGTTGGAAGCCGGATCGACCACCACGGGCTCGAGCTTCTTGCCCAGCAGGCCGCCCTTGGCATTGATTTCCTCAATGGCCATCAGGGTCACGTCCTTCAGCACGGTTTCGCTGATGGCCATGGTTCCCGAAAGCGAGTGCAGCACGCCGACCTTGATGGTGTTCTGTGCCAGTACGGAGGTGGACGCAAGGCCCAGTCCGCCCGACAACGCAATCGCCCCGGCCAGGGTCGAAATGCGTTTGATGAAAGTTCTACGCTGCGACATAACAATGCACTCCCAAGTATGTTGGTTTGAGAAATCCGCGGCGCGCACCGCCAAGAGGAGGAGAGAAACGATGCGCGCCGGCGTTCTTGAGATAGCAGGAACCATGCCATTTATCGGCAGCATGCAGTTCACACCAAAAAAACCTTTTGCGATAACTCCTTAGCCATGGCTTGCGGCGCGTGCACTGTTTCTGGGACACAAAATCGCGCCGGCAACGGCGGTCCACGATGGTGCAGGCGCGATTTTTTTATGGCCAAGCCGGTGCACAAGATTCAGCACGGTGCATATGTGATCGCGACAAAGGAGAAACAGCATCGCTCGGCCATCGGATGTAAAAAGGCCGTTCCGGAAAACCGGAACGGCCTCTTACGCTGGCTTTGCTTTGGTTTACTGCGACCCGCCGCTCAGGGCAGGAAGCGCGACTGCGTCTCCAGTTTTTCCAGATGGCTGAAAATGCGCGCGGCGTCGGCCTGCCCCGCCATCAGCAGCGAGAACTTGTGTCCCAGTTGCTGGCGATTGAGCGGGTCCTTGGGCATGCCCTTGAAGGACTCGCCCTCGGCGGTGAACTGCCGGCCATCCTTCAGCTTCACGGCAAGGCGGCTGCTCCAGTTCGTTTTGGCATTCTCGTCCAGCGTCACCTTGATGCTGCGGCACATGGCGCGTATCGCCGGGTCGGCCATGGCGCTGTCATCGAACGAGGCGGCATCGTCAGGATCGCGGTACACCGCCAGCGCGACGTTGAACGGCATGCTGTACTGCCCCTGCATGATGTCGGAGGGTTCCGGAATGACGTGGTGGCTGACCACCTTGTCGCTCGCCTCGATGGAGATGCTTTCCACATCGGCGCCCTTGAACGCGTTTTTTGTCATCAGTTCGCGCAGGGCCTGCACCGGCGGATGCGAGGTCACGTGGCAGGCATAGCGCTTCATGCAGATGCGCATGGTTTCCCAGTCTGTGTTCAGCTTTGACGTCAGCAGCGCAGCTTCGCCGTCGCGGCAATACACATCGAGGAAGCCGAACTTCCCCTCCAGTATGGTTTCGGGGCCGGTGTAACCCAGCTTTGCAAGCCGCGCGGCCAGGATGCCGGCCTCGCAGGCCCGCCCCATGTGCAGGCGCTTCACCATCGCACCCTGCTGCGCTTTCGTGAAAGCCAGCACGCCGCCCCCGAGGGAGCCGGCGATGCCCAGGGCATTCACGAGTTGCTCGGCGTTGAGGCCGTAGACCTTGCCGGCAGCCACCGCGGCGCCATACGGCCCGGTGAGGCCGGGTGCATGAAAACCCAGCTTTTCGCTGGAGTGGTGCGACGCGGCGCCAACACGGAACAGCACTTCGGTACCCGCAATGAATGCCGCCAGTGCGGTCTTGCCGTCGGCGCCCGTTTCTTCGCAGGCTGCGAGCACTGCGGGCACGATGCAGGCACCGGCATGCACGCCGGAACCGGGCTGGCGCAGGCTGTCCTGCTCATTGGCATGCACCAGCGAACCATTGGCCAGGGCGGCCAGCGGCGCCGAGAGCTTCAATCCGGGATAGCCGAACACGCTGCATTTGTCGCCGGGGCCACCGGCACCATATTGTCTGGCATGCGCCACCATCATCCGGCTCCACGGGAAGCGCGCACCGAAACTGCCGACGGCCACGGTATCGATGATGCAATCCTTGGCGCGCTCCTTCACTTCTGCCGGAACACCGTCCAGGGAAAGATCGGCGACGAATTTTGCCAGGGTCTGTGAGGCGGTCTGCGAGGTGGTCTGTGCGGCGGTCTGCGATGCTGTGGTCATTTCTTATCCATGAATGTCTTGAACAATGTCATTCCTCCCAGGTCCGCGATGACAGCACCGGGAAAAGGCCAATTACTCTTCCAGCTTGATGCCGGTATCGGCAACGATCTTCTTGTAGCGGGCGATTTCCGAGGCGATCACCTGGCGGAACTGCGCCGGCGTGCTGCCCACCATCAGGCCGCCATCGGCTTCCAGCTTCTTCGCAACATCAGGTGACCTGGCCACCTTCGCCAGTTCGGTGGCAAGCCGGTTGATCACCGGCTGCGGCACCGCGGCCGGGGCAATGATGCCGAAAATGCTGGAATAGTCATAGCCGGCCACGCCCTGCTCCACGGCCGGCAATGCATCCGGCAACAGCGGACTGCGCTCGGCGTTGCCGATGCCGAGCAGCTTCAGCTTGCCCGACTTGAGATGCGGGATCGCGCTCAGTGCTGTAGTGAACGTGACATCGACACGCCCGGCCATCAGGTCGGCCTGACCGGCAGCGGCGGCCTTGTAATGCACAAAGGTGACTTGTGTGTTCGTCAGGCCGTGAAACCAGGCCGAATTCAGGTGCGGAGATCCGCCCGACCCGGTGGTGCCGACATTGACCTTGCCGGGGTTTGCCTTCGCGTACGCCACGTACTCCGGGATGTTCTTGTAGGGCGTGCCGGGATAGGCCACGATGACCGTGGTGCGCCGGCTCATCAGCGAGATCGGCGCGAAGTCCCTGATCGGATCAAACGACAGTGTCGGATACAGCGCAGGCGATGCGGTGAAGCTGCCGGTGATCGCCAGCAGCGTGTAGCCGTCCGGCGCCGACTTCGCGACATAGCCCGAGCCCACGGTGGTGCCAGCACCCGGCTTGTAGTCGGCGACAAAAGACTGCCCCACCGTCTCGGTGAGCTTCTGCGCATAGATGCGTGTCTCGATGTCGGTGGAGGCACCCGGACCAAAGGGCACGACGATGGTGACCGGCCGCGTCGGATAGGCCTGCGCGAACGCCAGCCCGGGCAACATGGCAAATGCTGCCGCGGTGATTTTCAGATTGCGTGACTGCATGTGGACCCCTCTTCTGCAGGGAGAGCGACCGGGCGCCGCCCTTCAACCATATGATCCGGTTACTGCGTATCGTCGAACTTGATGTTGTTTTCCTTCACCAGCTTCACCCAGCGCGCCGTTTCGTTCTGCGCATACCTTTTGAACTCCGCGGGTGTGGTGGCATACAGGGCGGTCTCCGCGCCCAGCTTGCCTGCCACATCGGGAAGCTTGATGATCTTCGCCAGCTCCTGCTGCAGCTTGTTCACGATGGCGGCCGGCGTCTTCTCCGGTGCCAGCAGGCCCAGCCAGCTGGAGTATTCGAAATCGGGCACACCCTGTTCGGTGAACGTCGGCACGTCCGGCATCAGCGCATTGCGCTGCAGGCTGGCCACGCCGATGGCCTTGACCTTGCCCGACTTCACCAGCGGAAGACTGGTCTGGAAAGTCATCGGTGTGGCCTGTACCCGGCCGGCCATCAGGTCGGGATAGCCTGAACCGGCGGCCTTGAAGTGCACGAAGGTGAACTTCGCATCAATGGCGCTCTGCAGCCACAGTCCGGTCAGATGCTGGATGCTGCCGTTGCCGGCAGTCGCAAAGTTCACCTCGCCCGGATGCGCCTTCGCGTAGGCAATGAACTCCTGCACGTTCTTCACGGGCAGCATGGGCGCCACGGCAATGATGGCACTGCGCTTGGACAGCAGCGATACCTGCTCGAAGTTCCTGATGGGATCGTAAGGCAGGTCCTTGACCTGCAACGGCAGCAGGGAATAGCTGGCCGACACGTACAACAACGTGTAGCCGTCGGGCTTCTGCTTCACCACCGCACTCATGCCGATGGTCATGTTTGCGCCGGGCTTGAAGTCCACGACAAAGGGCTGACCCCAGGACTCGGTCAGCTTGCCGGCGTAGATCCTGCCCTCAATGTCGGTGGCCGCACCCGGGGAGAAGGGAATGACCATGGTGACCGGCTTGTTCGGATAATCACCCGCTCCCTGTACCCCCTGTGCCAATGCGGCGGCGCAGGGCAAAGCCAATGCAGTGATGCATGCTGCCTTGATGAATGATTTCATGATTGGGCTCCGGTAGGGACAGCGCATGGACCGGTCGCGCGAGGGACCCAGCCCCCGCGTGACCGGATCAACCGCAGGCTTACTCTTCCAGCTTGATGTTGTTGTCCGAGAGCAACTTCTGCCAGCGCGCGGTCTCGGTCGAGGCGATCTTGCGGAACTCCGCCGGTCCGAGTGCCAGCAGCGTGGTTTCGTCGCCCAGCTTCTCCTTGATCTCGGGAATCTTGATGATCTTGGCCAGTTCCCCGTACAGCTTGTTGACGATGGCCGTCGGTGTCTTGGCCGGCGCCAGCATCCCGAGCCAGCTCGAGTACTCGAAGCCGGGCACGCCCTGCTCGGTGGCCGTGGGAAGATCGGGCAGCGCAGGGTTGCGCTGCAGGCTGGCGATGGCGATGGCGCGGATCTTCCCGGCCTTGACCATCGGGAAGGCTGCGGCGAAGGTTCCGGGCAGCACATGCACACGGCTGGCCATCAGGTCGGGATAGGCGGCACTGATCGACTTGAAATGCACGTAGGTCATGTCGGTGCCGGTGGCGCTGGTGAACCACAGGCCGGTCAGATGCTGGATGCCGCCATTGCCACCGGTGGCCCAGTTGAGCTTGCCCGGATTGGCCTTGGCGTAGGCGATCAATTCCTTCACGTTCTTGACCGGCAGGTCGTTGGCCACCACCAGGATGGCGCTGCGCTTGCTCATCAGCGCCACCGTGTCGAAATCCTTGACCGGATCGTAGTTGCGGTCCTTGGTCAGCAGGGGCAGCAGCGAATACGTGGACGAGGTCCACACCAGGTTGTAGCCATCGGGCTTCTGGCGCGCCGCGTAGTTCATGCCCACAGTCATCACGCCGCCCGGCTTCAAGTCCATGATGAACTGCTGGCCGAGGTTCTTGGAAAGTTCGTTGGCGTACAGCCGTCCCTCGATGTCGGTGGCGGCGCCGGGGGCATAGGGGGTGATGATGGTGACCGGCTTGTTCGGATAGTTGTCGGCGCCCTGGGCCAGGGCCAGCGTCGGGGCCAGTGCCGGGGCCAGCAGTGCGGTGATGCAGCCAGCGGTCTTGATGATTCGCTTCATGGTGTCTCTCCTGTCGAGGTTGCCCCTCACTCCTCCGAGGTCGGGGCCGGATAAATTTGCCGGGCTCAGTCGCCCGGTTCGGGTCTGCTGTCGGTCGTTGTCTGTAACCAGTTCCTTCATGCGGGCATCCATCATTCTTCCAGCTTGATACCCGTATCCTGCACCAGCTTCTTCCAGCGCTCGGCATTGAGGTTGATGTACTGGCGGAATTCCTCGGGCGTATTTCCGATCGACAGCCCGCCGGCAGCCGACAGCTTCTCCACCACGTCGGGGGAACGCGCCACCTTGCCCAGTTCGATGCCCAGCTTATTGACGATGGGCGCCGGCGTCCCGGCAACCGTGACCACGCCCAGCCAGCTCTGGTACTCGAAGCCGGGCACGCCCTGCTCGGCCACGGTGGGCACGTCGGGCAGCAGCGGCGAACGTTCGGTGGTGGTGACGCCAATGATGCGCACCTTGCCGGCTTTCACGAGCGGCAACCCGGCGGTGAAGTTCACCAGCGACACCTGCACGCGCCCCGTCATCAGGTCGGTGGTAAAGGTGCCGGTGCCCTTGTAATGGATGAAGGTGATGTCGGTTCCGGTCTGCAAGCCCATCCACACGCCGGTCAGGTGCTGCATGCCGCCGGCGCCAATGCTGGCGAAATTGACCTTGTCCGGATTGGCCCTGGCGTAGGCGATGTATTCCTTCATGTTCTTCACCGGCAGCGTCGGGCTGACCACCAGCATGGTGGAGCGCTTGGTCATCAGCGACAGCGGCGTGAAGGCCTTGAGCGGATCATAGGGCAGGTCCTTGTACAGCATCTGCGACATGGGATAGGTGGCCGATACGGCGAACAGCGTGTAGCCGTCGGGCGCCGAACGCGCCGCCGCGGTCATGCCGATCGTGGTGCCTGCGCCCGGCTTGTAGTCGACGATGAACTGCTGCCTGAGGTTTTCGGTGAGCTTGCCGGTAATCATCCGGCTGTCGAGGTCGGTGCCGCCACCCGGCGCATAAGGCACGATGAATGTCACCGGGCGATTGGGATAGTCCGCTGCTGAGCCGGCCTGCTGGGCCAACGCGGGAGATGCTGCACCGCAGACAAGCATGCAGGCGGTCAGCAGGTTACGGGATTTCATTTACCGCTCCTTTAAAATTCTTTCGCAGGCTCCGGCGTTCAGCGGCCGGATGCCGGCAAGCGCATTCACGATCATTCAATCGAGGCTTGCGGGTATGCGACAATCATCCCATGAAAAAAGCCCCTGCCACCAATGTCCTGCTGGGCCAGGTCGCCTACGAGGCGATCCGCGAAGCCATGGAAAAAGGCAGCCTGAAGCCGGGCGACCGCGTTTCCGAATACATGATTGCGCAGTGGCTGAAAATCAGCCGCACTCCGGCGCGCGAAGGCCTGCGCCGGCTGGAAAGCGAAGGCCTGCTGGCGCGGCATTCCCGCCGCGGCCTGGTCGTTGCCTCGCTGGACCACGACGCATTGCAGGAATTGTACGCCGCGCGCGAAGTGCTGGAGCGGGAAGCCGCGGGACTCGCGGCAAAGCGCGCCACCGACTCCGAAATCGAGACACTTAAACACCTGGTCGACGCCGAGGCGACGATCGCCGAGGATCCGAAGCGCATGTACGAGCACAATCTGGTGTTTCACCAGGTCATGTACCGCGCCGCCCATAACCGGTACATCCTGAAATTCCTGAACACGATTTCCGACGCCATTTCGGCGCATCGCAGCGTGTCCACGCTGGTCCAGCAGACGCGGCGCCAGGCCGTCGTCAAGGAGCACCGCGCCATCGTCACCGCGATTGCGAAACGCAGCGAAGAAGCGGCGCGCAATGCCAGCGGCAATCACATCAAATCCGCATTGAAGGCGCGCACCCGGCTGCAGCACGAAGCCATGATCGCGGAAGTGCAGCAGCGCAGCCGGCGCAATTCGCGCTGAACGCGGGATATTTCCCTCATCCCCGGCCCTTCTCCCAGAGGGAGAAGGGTTGGGGTGAGGGAGAAATCCAAGATTCGCTTTATTATCAATTCCAGTAAATACAGATTTACTCAAGCGCTTTTACGGCTTTAATGTAATCAGCGCGTCCGCGGCCGTGATGCTCTTCGGCGTCATGAACAGCGGATTGATGTCCATCTCCGCAATCCGGTCCCGGTGGTCATGCAATAGCCACGACACCCGCGAGAGCACCTGCGCCAGCCCCTCGATGTCCAGCTTCTCCTTGCCGCGGTAGCCGTTCATCACGATCGCGCCCTTGATCTCCTGCACCATCTCGCGTGCTGCTTCCATCCCGAACGGCGCAAAGCGGTAGGTCACGTCCTTCAGCACCTCGGCAAAGATGCCGCCCAGGCCAAACACCACCGTCGGACCGAAGCAGGCATCGTTCAGGCCACCGACGATCACCTCCAGCCCGCTGGCCATCTGCTGCACCAGCACGCCCTCGAGCTTGGCACCCGGCTTGTAGGCCAGCGCGTTCTTCGTCACGGCTTCTGCCGCAGCCTTCAATTCTTCCACGCTTGAGATCCCCAGCTTCACGCCACCGGCTTCGGTCTTGTGCGGAATGTCGGCGGAATTGATCTTCACCGCCAGCG
>CAIYPG010000160.1 GCA_903928055.1 uncultured beta proteobacterium
CTGAGCTGTCCCGGATTCCTCAGACACCCTAATTAAGCACCACGCCATTCTCTCTCAATTTGCTCGGGGGTGCGGTAGCCGAGCGATTGATGAATCCGTTTGCGGTTGTAGAACAACTCGATATATTCGAAGATTGCTGCTCTTGCTTCATTGCGGGAGCGGAAGTCGCAGTGATGGACGAGTTCATTCTTCAGGTTTGAGAAGAAGCTCTCGGCCACCGCGTTGTCCTGTGGCACCTTGCGACCATTCATGCTCGGCTGCGCGCCATGCGCCTGCAGCAATCCTCGGTAAGCGGGAGTTCCATACTGAGGTCCGCGATCCGTGTGGTGAATCAGCCCTGGAGGCGGTCGCCGTTGGTCCAGCGCCATTCTGAGCGCCCCCAGATGCACCACCTGCCCGGGACGCTCATCCATCGCCCAGCCCACGACTTTACGCGAGAACAGATCGAGCAGAACGGCCAAGTGCAACCAGCCCTCACGCGTGCGAATGAAGGTCATGTCACCTGCCCAGATCCGGTCAGGGACCGGAGATGTGAAGTGTCGCTGCAGCAGATCAGGGGCGGAGGCCGGCATCTTGTGGTGTTCCACGGTGATGCGCTGGCGCTGCCTGCGCTTTGCCTCAATACCCGCCTCGCGACGCAGCCGGGCCACACGGTGCTTGCCGCAAGCAATACCTCGCTCATTAAGTGTGAGCCAGGTCTTTACCCCGCCGTAGGTACTCCGGTGCTCGATATGCACGCGCCGAATATCGACCAGCAATTGCCGGTCAGCCAGCTCACGAGGGCTGTCAGGACGAGTGAGCCAAGCATGGTATCCACTGCGCGAGACCGCCAGCATTCGGCATAGCCTGGCCACGGGGAACTGCCTGCTGTGCTCGCGGATGAATCCGTACTTCACGGCAGTTCCTTCGCAAAGTACGCCGCGGCTTTTTTTAGGATGTCGCGCTCCTCGGTCACGCGCTTTAACTCCCGGCGCAGTCGCTCGACTTCAGAGAGCTCTGCCTCAGGTTTGGCGCCCGGCCCGCGAAAGGCCTCCTTGAGGCCTTTGCTGCGCAGTTGCGCCTGCCACTTGTGAAGCATATTGCGCCGGATACCCAACTCTGCCGCCAACTGCGTCGCCGGCTTCTCACCCAGCTCCAGCAGCCTCACGGCCTCCAGCTTGAATTCCTTCGGGAACCGGGTGCGCTTGCGCCCAGGATTGACCTTCTCGATTGCCTTGCCCATCTGACACCTCCGCAGGTATTGTCTACCTTCAAAAGTGTCCGTGAAATCCGGGACAGCTCAGACGGCATTAGAGCTTGAAGAGGCTTTCATCACTTTCGAGAAATCTGATCAGCGAGTGGCGGTGTTGACTGGGGCGGGCAATGAAGCATTTAGTGCCGGCATTGACTTGACAGGGCTGCCTTCAATACCGGAAACCTGGCGTTGCACGCCGGGAGTGGGATTCAAATCAGAAAAACCCATAATTGCCGCAGTGGCAGGTTGGTGCATGGGTGGTTCGGTGGTTCTTACCATGATGTGTGACCTAATGGTCGTGGCGGAAAACGCGAAGTTTCGCTATCCAGAGGCCAGTCGGGCAGCGATGGGCGGCATGATTGCGGGTCTCGCTGGCCGAATTCCCCACAAGGTGGCCATGGAAGTAATGATGCTGGGCAAGGTGATGACTGCGCAGCGTGCCTACGAGGTTGGATTCGCAAACCAAGTCGTTCCTGTCGGCAAG
>CAIYPG010000161.1 GCA_903928055.1 uncultured beta proteobacterium
GGCGAGCCGCGTATCGACGGGCGTGATACACGTACAGTCCGCCCGATCACGATTCGTGTTGGCGTATTGCCCCGGACGCATGGTTCTGCGCTCTTTACGCGTGGTGAGACCCAGGCGCTGGTCGTCGCAACGCTGGGTACCGGACGTGATGAACAGATCATTGATGCCCTGCAAGGCGAATACAAGGAGCGTTTCATGCTCCACTACAACATGCCTCCCTATGCAACAGGAGAAACCGGTCGGGTAGGCTCTCCCAAGCGCCGCGAGATTGGCCATGGCCGTCTGGCCAAGAGGGCTCTGGTGAATGTTCTTCCCAGCGCAGAAGAGTTTGGCTACTCCATGCGCGTCGTTTCGGAAATCACCGAATCGAATGGTTCATCGTCCATGGCAAGCGTTTGTGGCGGTAGCCTGGCGCTGATGGATGCGGGTGTTCCGGTCAAAGCGCACGTTGCCGGCATAGCGATGGGTCTGATCAAGGACGGTAATCGTTTTGCGGTCCTGTCGGACATTCTTGGTGATGAAGATCACCTTGGCGACATGGATTTCAAGGTTGCCGGAACCGAGAATGGCGTAACCGCCCTGCAAATGGACATCAAGATCGAAGGGATTACGAAGGAAATCATGCGGGTGGCCCTGGATCAGGCGAAAGAAGGGCGTCTGGGTATTCTTACTCATATGACCCAGTCCCTGGACAAGTCGCGCACCGAAATATCCAGTTTTGCGCCGAGAATCATCAAGCTCAAGATCAATCCTGAAAAAATCCGGGATGTGATCGGCAAAGGCGGCGTGGTTATCCGGGGGATTCAGGAGGAAACCGGTACCACGATTGAGATTGGTGATGATGGAACGATCTCGATTGCCTGCATCAGCACAGAAGGCGGGGAAGCTGCCAAGAAGCGCATTGAAGACATTACCGCGGACGTTGAAGTGGGCAGAATCTATGACGGCACGGTGCTGAAACTGCTCGATTTCGGCGCCATTGTCCAACTCCTGCCTGGGAAAGACGGGTTGCTGCACATTTCCCAAATAAGTCACGAGCGGGTCAACAATGTGTCAGACCATCTCAAAGAGGGGCAGTCCGTCAAGGTGAAGGTACTTGAGGCGGATGAGAAAGGCCGGGTACGGCTTTCCATGAAGGCAATCAAGGATGCCCCGCAGGCGGCAGCGCAACAATAGTTTTCCGTTTTCTGGAAATAAAAAAGGCGCGTTAAGCGCCTTTTTTATTGCTTGTAACGATTGGATCGTTACTTGGCGACCTGCTTTTCTCGAAGTTCATCGAGGGTCTTGCAGTCGATACAGAGCGTCGCAGTTGGTCTTGCCTCAAGGCGTTTGAGCCCGATCTCCACTCCGCAGTTGTCGCAAAAACCGTAATCATCTGCATCTATCCTGGAGATTGTTTCATCGATTTTCTTGATAAGTTTTCGCTCGCGATCCCTGTTTCTCAGCTCAAGGGCAATGTCAGATTCCTGACTGGCGCGATCATTCGGGTCAGCAAAGACAGTTGCTTCATCCTGCATGGTATGGACGGTGCGATCGATGTCCTGCGAGAGTTCCTGCTTCAAGAGATCAAGGATCTTCCGAAAATGCGCGCGTTGCTTCGCATTCATGTACTCCTCCCCCTTTTTAGGGATGTAGGGAGCGATGGTTTTATGCAGCAGATCCAAGGCAATACTCCGCAAAAAACGAAGGCGTCTTGATATCAGAAAAGCAGACGCGCGGCAAGCTTGTCAATTTGATGCGGTGTTTGAGGGCCAGTGGCCGGTTGAGCCTTGATTGGGTTGCCCGGAGAAAAGGGCTTGCAAGGGGTAAGACGGTGCTGCTCAGCCAGGGGACATGGTAACAAAAGCCTGTTAAAATAAAAAGTTAGCGCTATTTTCTGTATTACCGAACAGTTTTATCCGGCATGCGGGTTGTGATCAACCTGATGGCGGTATATAGCTGCACTACTTTGACTGCAATGGAGAATTTTGAATGGCCGTGGAAAGAACCTTGTCTATCATCAAACCTGACGCGGTGGCGAAGAACGTCATCGGCCAGATCTATACTCGATTCGAGGGGGCGGGACTGAAAATCATTGCAGCCCGCATGCTTCAGCTATCCGAGAAGGAGGCAGGTGGTTTCTACGCCGTGCATCGGGAGCGCCCGTTTTTTCGTGACCTTGTA
>CAIYPG010000162.1 GCA_903928055.1 uncultured beta proteobacterium
CGCCGCAGTTTGCTCAGTGTTCCCACGTTGATCACTCCTGCACACCCCGTCGAAAAACCCAACAGGATAGGTGCATTGCGTGGCCCAGTTTTCAGCGTGAATTACCGCCTAAATGGCTCAGCTTTCAACGTGAATCAACAGCGAATCAACAATCAGCACGCTTGGATCTCCTGTCACACGAACGGCCATGCCTAGAGTATTGAGCGACGCAGTCTGTAATTGAAGATGGTGACAAGACAACTAAATTATCTGGCGACTTGCGACCCAAGTCGCGCTAGGTTAGATCATCAAATTCCGGTTGTGACGGCGATCACCTTGAAGTCATCTATAGCTAGATAGTATAGTCAATGGCCTGGGGACGAATCGAAATACAAAGGATAAGAATTGCTTCTGCGAAGTACCATAACAATCGAAATATATCGGGAAAATAAGTATGCCTTGGATAGAAGCTAACGGTACAAGCTTGCGATACGGCCTTTCGGGATCAGGCAAGAAAACCGTGGTACTGATGCACGAGTTGGGAGGCTGCATTGAGAGTTTTGATGATACCTTGCCCGATCTAGCGAAAGACTTTCGCGTTTTGCGCTACGACCAGTGTGGCTTCGGCCTTTCCGAAAAAGTCAAAAACCTGACGTTTCAAAAAGTTATCGCGGACCTCGCAAGTTTGCTTGATGCCTTAGAGATCAGGGATCCCATCTGCTTGGCGGGCTGTGCCAGGGGTAGCGATTTCTGCGCAGGCTTTGCCGCAGCCCATCCGCAACGCGTCGCCAAACTAGTCTTGGCCAGTCCCGATATTGGCGAGATGAGAATGGCAACTCGCAGTCTGACCCGAGCAGCCCGCATGGAAACTGAAGGCGTGCGATCTACGCTGGAGACGAGCCTTGCCATCTCCTACCCTGAAGCTGTGCGTGCCTTCGACATTGAGCGCTTTAACCGATTTGCAGCACGCTGGGTATGCAATACGCCGGCGTCCTTCATGGCTCAGGCGAAGATGATGAGCCAAGTTGATCTCACTACTGAATACCCCAAGATTCAGGCCAAGACCCTCGTCATTGGAGCAACGCACGATGGGCAACGGTCTATTGACGTCGCAAGGCAGGTGGCCCAGGCCATCAATGGCGCGTGCTTGGTGGAATGTAATACCGGCCACTTCATGGCGGTTCAGACACCAGAACTTTTTGCCGAGGTGGTCAGAAACTTTTTTAACTGATACTTCCTAGATCTGATCACGCCTCGGCACGGAGGTGATGGAGCCAGGTACGCTTTTCTGTTTGCACCTTTTGGTAGCCGTTTACACCCCTACCCTTTTCCGAACATCAATCAAAGTCAATCAACTTGCCGACTCCCTGAGCTTTGGCAAGGTGATAGGCCTTAATGGTCATGGCCATATCGGTGATTCCAAGGCCATGCGAACCGAATACGAATATTGATTTCGCAAGGTCGGGTACCGGCGTACGTCCGGTGACAATGTCGCCCAACTCTTCGATGCAATTCCAGGTCGTGATCCCATGGGACACCGCCCATAGCAGATTGCCGCTTTCGACCTTCGACTGCTCTTTCTCGTCGCAGATGATCATTTGCGCCTTCTCGTAGACCCGACCATCGAGTTCACGCTTGTACCAGTGGTTGGCGCCTGCCGCGATCACCAGTACGGGGCCTGTAAGCCAATCTCCGAACAGGATGGGGTTCTCCGCTGTGCTTGCCGTGATCACAATGTCGGCACCCTTCGGCACCTCTTCCGGAGAGTCAACAGGCACAACTTCAACCTTGAGTTGACTCGACATCCGTTTGCAGAACTCTTCCCTCTCGGGTTTGCGCCGGCTGTAGACCCGGATCTTCTTGATTGGACGGACTGCGCATATTGCCTCAAGCTGTCCCTCTGCAATCCGGCCAGCGCTGTATAGCCCAATGGTTCCTGCATCAGGTCGAGACAGGTACTTGGCGGCGACCGCCGACACAGCGCTCGTCCGTAGCTTCCCGATCCGCGTGGAGTGCACGATAGCCAGTAAATCACCTGAGTCGCTGTCGTACAGAAAATTGGTACTGTGGCCGCTCTTGTTCTTGTGGACGCCCTTGCCTGCGCCCATATTCGCCCAAAGCTTGAAGCCCGCCACATGCTGCTCGTGCAGTGCACCGGCACCGAACTGGAGAAACCCGTTTTTGAAGGGCATGCGAAAGCGCGGTGGGTTTTCTGCGCTCCCGATGCCGGCTTGCCGGAAAGTTTCCTCCATGATCGGGATGGCTTCACGAACAGACAGCGGAAGTCGTTTTACGTCATCTTCAGTGATGAGCAGTGTCAAGATGGAATTACCGATTGGGGCATGGGAGGTTCGCGCTACAAGGACGGGAAAACACCGGTCGGAGACTGTTTCCGGCCATTCACCATTCGTTCCCTTGAGCGTCCGCGATTGGCGCAGAACAACTGGACCAGCGCCTATTTTGCGCCTGGATAAACGTCCGGACCGTAGAAATTCCGAATGCGCTCGAGAAACTCACCAGTGGGCGCCGCATACTGAAGATGTTTACTCGTGAATATTCCCATTCTCTTCTTCATGGCCACAGCGGCTTCTGCCATTTGGACCAGTGCCGCATGGCTGATGAGAATGGGAGCGCCTTCAATTTCGTAAATGCCTGCTTCCACCAGGAAGACCACGACATCACCGCCTGCCGGAATGATGACTTCAGCGCCCTTGTCCAGCAGTCGCTTGGATGCTCTCATGACATCGTCCAGAATGTTCTGGCGCAGTGACTTGTCATGGACTGCTTTTTTGAGTTCAAGGGGCGACGTGTCTAACGCTTCAACGCCGCTTAGTCGGCTGGCCATCCCGTAGCGGTGCACGTTCTCTAGCATTCTTGGTGTCCACTTCGGGCTTATCGTAATCAACCCGAAGGTTGGGCCCATCATGCTCGCCATGAGAAGGGTCGATTCCATTGGCGCAAGCACCGGGATATTCACCATCTCACGGGCTTCGCGCAGCCCTCCGTCACTGATGTTGCCGACGAGAAAGGCATCATAGCCCTCTTTCTCGGCACGAATGGCGTTATAGATAACCTCCTTGATGTCGTTGTACTCGAGGAATCGATAATGGACGCCAAAGCCGGAAGATTGCGAAATACCTTCCACATGCACAGTGGTTCCCGGGCTGGCGCAGGAATTAAGGAGCTTCTGTAACAAATCACCGAAGGGCGTGCCGACAACATCGCGCACAAATGTTTGATACCAGAGTTTCATTTATTCCCCTGCTTTGGTTTATGCACGCCGTCGATTCCACTTGGTAAATGACCAGCGTCCGGCATATTGACTGACTCTTTCCGTTTAGTCTGCCGTGATGTTCGCGTCTTTGACAAGTTTACTCAGACGCGCTACCTCTGCCTTCAAAGCCGCAGAGAATTCCTGCGGCGTATCACCAACAGTATCCGCGCCAGTGGCTTGGAACTTCTCACGCAGAGCCGGGTTATGCAGTACACCCACGATGGCTCGGTTAAGCTTGTCGACAATGGCTGCTGGTGTCTTTTGCGGCGCAAATATGCCGGTAACCGAATCAACTTGGTACCCTGGTAGGCCCGTTGCGGCCAAGGTCGGCAAGTTCGGCAATAGCACAAAGGGCTTCTCGCTTGTCACACCAAGTGCCTTTAGCTTGCCCGACTTGAGGTAGGAGTCCGCCGACAGTGAAGTGGCGAAATAGATCTGAATTCGACCGCCCAGCAAATCGGTGAGCGCCGGGCCACCGCCATTGTAATTGACGCGCACAATGTCGATTCCTGCCATCGATTTAAGCATTTCTCCTGCAATATGCGCGCTGCCACCCGTGGCAGTACTACCGTAATTCAAGGCACCCGGCTTGGCCTTGGCCAATTCAATCAGATCCTTTACCGTCTTGACGGGCAGAGACGGGTGGACAAGCAGAACATTCGGATAGGTCAATGCCATTGTTACGGGAGAAAAATCCCCTAGGGCATCGTACGGAGCCCCTTTCTCGATCAACGGCATGATCCAGAATATTCCAGTGGTGTACATGACCGTGTAACCATCCGGACTTCCGCGCATTAGCGCCAAGCCAGGCCCGTACCCCGATCCTCGATTTTCGACGATGGTTGAATTGGACAAGCTCTGGGTCATGGCGCCAGCGATGATCCGGGCAGCGATATCTGCACCACCGCCAACGCCTCCGGTCAACATCCGAATGGGCTTGGTTGGAAAGTCCTGCCCGAAGACAGTTGAACTAGCCGCAACTAACAGTGCGGCGCCGACGCCCCCGATAAATCGTGCAATCATGAATTGATCCTCTGTGCCTTGAGTCACTCTACGGTACTAAGATTAAGCGTAAGAAAAATGCCCTGTTTCCCCACTACTTGAAACCGATCATGGCAATGCTGGCTATGGCCCCGAGCATTTGATCAGGCGCAATTTACTTGCGCTCTTTAATTAAGGAAATTTTAGGTTTCGATCCCCGCGCAAACAAGTAAGGCTGTCACAAGCTTTTGGTGATGGCTGTCACCCTTTAGAGATGGCGAGTACTTTGGTGTTCGTCGCACTGAACTTGAGTCAGGCGAGCCTAAATTCCGGTGCAATGTGCGCAACATCTCGAATCTCTTCCAAGTTCCACAGTGTTTCCAGCAACCTTGTGACCCGCGTTGCACCTAAATAGCCTTCGGTCATCTCCCGGAATTTCCGTTCAATCTGCGCATCCGTCCTAGGCGCTGCAAGGTCATCTTCATCGCCACCGGCTTCGGCGACATGCTGCTTGCCGTCTGCTGTCGTCACGGTCAGCCTTGCCCGGTGCTGCTGGGGAAGCGTCTCGTAGGCGCGGGTAAATTCCGGATTCACGACTACATCAACCTTTTGCATCAATTCACGCAATCCCGGGTCAGTCAGGTGCGCTTCATCGAAAGTACGCAAGGTCACCGTCCGATCCCGCAATGTCGCCGCAATCAGGAAAGGCGTACTGTGGTCTGCGTCTTCGCGCGACCCTAGAGGCCAGGGTCGCTCGCCGGGCGCCGTATTGTTCTTCGCGAGTTGGTGAACTTCAATGACGATGTTGCGGATATTTGCGATATCCAGCGGTGCCAGTTTTTCCGCGGCGAGAATGGCAGCAATCGCTGGGCCTGCGGCCGGACGGTTCTTGATACGCGTTTGCGTGATTTTGAACGGCATGTTCTCACCACCCATGGCGCCAAGTGTGAACCGTCCTCCACCGACGTGGTCGCACCAACCAGCCTTTCCCTCGAAAGGCAGATGAGGTCCTTCCATGCCTGCACGGGCGAGCAATGCAGCAAACACACCGGCCCTACCCGCCTGCCCGGCGGCCACAGCCTTGAACATCGTTTTTTGTCCGCGTCGGGCTTGTTTCAGAACATTGTTGGGCACCACGGCCATCGAAATGCAATGGGAAAGCTGCTCAGGAGTCAAAGACAGCACCTTTGCCGAACCCACTGCCGAACCAATGCAACCTAGGTTGGTGTTGTCAAAGGCTTCGTTCCTGAACACATGGGCCATTTGCAGGCACACTTCATAGCCGAGGACCACAGCCGTGATGAAGTCCTTTCCGCTTGCTTGTGCGTACTCGGCCGCTGCAAGAATCGGCGTCAACGTATCGCTAGGATGGGCAACGGCACTACCGGGCGGGTGATAGATATCAGTGAGCTCAGCATAGCGTGCGGTCGTTCCATTGACAAAGGCGGCGATGTCGGGCGCACATTTGAAGCGCGTTCCGATAACTGTAGCACCGGCCGGATTGGGCATCGTGGCGGCCAGATCTCGCGCAATCTGGCATGGCTCCCCAAAGAAGCCGCATATCAGCGCCCCGAGCGTATCGATTGTTCCGGCCTTTGCCGAATGAATGGCCTGAGGCGAGAGGGCTTTGTAGTCAATCCACGAGGCATACTCAGTAATGGCTTTCTGGATTGAATCAACCTCGATCTTGGAAGTGCCTCCTGCGTTGCCCATCAGCGTGTTCCTTCGCAATTTGAATCGGATTGGGTGCGGTTCCACGCTGTCCCTAGGCCGCAGCAAATCGCCTGTTGCAGGGGTCGGTTACCAGCCGAATTCATTGATTCGCCCTTAAATCGATTCGGAGAGTTCGCTGCGGTCCGGTCCCAACCGAATGTGTTCGGCATTTCCCTGTCGCGGTCCATAAGGCTCTGGTTCCGCCAGGGTGCAGCTTGGATCTATTCGTAAATACCCGACCGTACGATGCTAAGCACCGTTCCAGTTCCGCGCAAAATCCGTAAGGCGTGTTCGGTCCCACTGGGAATGAATGTGCTTGCTGGTGCTCGTACCAATGATCGCTGTCCTTCAATCTCGACTTCCACTTCAAGACTGTCGTCCGGGCTCATGAACAGGTACGTCTGGCTGACTTTGTGCCGGTGCGGTAGAACGTTCGGCTCAGCAGGCTCGGCAAGGTTGGTCACCGAACGCGAGGTGATGAATACATCGGCTTGTGACACCAGCCCGTTACCCAGATGGAAGAGCCTGGGACCATAAGCTGCCGGCAGATGTGATTCCACGTGGTTGGCAAGTTCCGCCAACTCCTGAGGCTTGACAGTCAGCTCAATCGGTAAAAGCTTAGAGACAGTCAATTGAGTACCCCATTCATGCAAAGAAGGTGTCCCTCTATCAGTTGGCCGACGACATTCACCTTATGACCTGGAAAAGTTAAATTCATCTATCAAACTCCTCTGGCACCCTGATCCAGAATACCGATGGACGCAACCTCGGGTGCGACAGCCGTGCAGACTTCGCTCCCCAGAGCAGGCGAAGAGGCATCCAAATACGCATCTCCTTCCTGCCCGCCGTGATTTGAAAACGCATAGCCTTCAAATGGAAAGTATCTGCCCTACTCCACGCGAAGTGCTTCCATCAATTCACGCATGTTCGACATGGCTTCCATTTTCAGCACAAGGCCCACAACCTTGTCCGTCTTCGACTTACCCAGCACATCGGTGGCAATCATTCGGAATTTCTTCTCGATGTCCTGATCAGTCGGGGTGAGATACCGTGGATTTGCGCTACGGTCGTCTTCACGCGAGAATGATTTTCCGTTCTTCAGCGTCAAGGTGACTTTCGCCTTGCTGTGTTTGGGATACTGGTTCTCGTAGTCCTCGTTCTCGGTGATCCTCACCTTTTCGGCAGCCGCCCAGACAGCCTTGTCCTTCAGCATCTTTTCGCCGAATGCCGGTCCAAGAAGTTGCGCAGGCTCGCCCGTGCACACAGCCACAGCCAGACAGTACGGGAGGCTTGCCCGTGCCGCGATTTCATTGGCCGGATGCACCGTGTTGAAAATTGCCGTTCGGCGCATGCAGTCCACGTGAATTTCGGATATGTCGTCGGCCTTGATGCCATTCTGTGAAATCAGTGCGAATGTGGCATCCAACGATGCCGTCAGCGGGCCTACCGTCGCATAGTGCTTAGTCAACACGCCGCTCAAGAGCTCCCACTGCGTGATGTTGCCGTCAGCGGTGATGCCCTCAGTCAGCCGTTCCGGCCAGTTATCATTTGCGATTACAGGCAGCCACCCCTTCACGATGTCGCGCATGCCCTTCGTACCGCGCGCCGCCATTTCAGCGGACAGCATGCCGCTTGCGCAAGCATGGCCGCCGATCAGCCACTTGATGCTCTCGCCCTCTTCGTTGGCTCGTGCCATCGAGGTCGGTAGAAGGTTCAACGCGATACCGATTGCGTTGTCCAGGCCTGTCGCGTCGAGTTTCATCATATGGCCTGCGGTCACCGCGGCACCGATGCCGCCCAAGAAGCCCGGCGTCCACCAACCACGGTAGAAGGCGCTGGGAAAGAGCGCCCGTCCGATGCGAATTTCGATTTCATAGCCTGCCGTTACTGCGGCCAAAACTGCCCCACCGTTTGCGCCTGCCCGCTCGGCCAGTGCCAAGGCTGCCGGAATAATCTCGTTTCCAGGGTGAGCCGTGCCACGTGGCGCCGCGTCAGAGAGTTCCAGGCCGTGAATGTAGGTAGCATGAGCCAAGCAAGCCAGCGATGCAGTGGTCTTCTGGCCACCGGGGAGAAGCGTAGCTTCTGCGGTGCCCCCTTGTGATTGAACATACGAACGGATTGCATCAGAGATGCCAGAGTTATAACCGGCGACTAAGCATCCCACGGTATCGAGCACGCGCTGCTTTGAGCGCTGAAGGGCTTCTGCCGGAAGCTTATCGGCACGGATACCTGCTGCTGCCTTGCCCAAAAGCGCCAATACGTCCTGTTCTGCTGCTTGAGTCATTAATTTCTCCTATCTAATAGTCAGTCACTTTAGGCTGCGAGTTTTGCTCGCACAAGTACTGACGTCACCTTCGATTGGTGATCGCAATCACATTGATTCGTGGTGCGATCCTTTTTTGTTTTACAGCTTGAGTTCGTTCAGATTGGCCTAAGGCTATGCGAAGCCTTTGAGTGGCAACAATCGTCAGCATCATGCCTCGCTTGACTATCACCGCCATTTCATTTCTGTATCAGCAGCGCGTAAGCGCTTTATTTCGCTTGATCGATTTAGTCCTCGCGCCACACTCGATCAGTCTTCCAGCGGAATGGCTGCGTCCTTAATCAGTTTGGCCACCCGGGTAATGTCACTCTTTCGTAGAGTGTCCAGCTCCTCCGATGTGCTTGCAACCAGTTCAAAGCCGTACTTCAAAAGCTGCTGCTGGGATTCAGGAGACTTCAGTACTTTTACGATTTCCCGATTCAGAAAGCTGATCGTAGCAGCAGGCGTTTTTGCGGGGGCGAAGACACAGTAGTTCGAGTCCATTTCGTAGCCGGGAACGGTCGATGCCACGGTCGGCAAATCCGGAAGGAGAGCAGAAGGTTTGGCGGAGGTCACCCCCAGTGCCTTAAGTTTTCCGGCTTTGACGTGCGCTGTGAGCGGCCCCGAAGCGGAGAAGAACAAATCCACACGTCCAGTCAAGAGATCGGTATTGGCGACGGAAACGTCCTTGTACGGAATCTGCGCCATGTTGATGCCAGCCATGTTTCTAAAGAGCTCCGCTGCAAGGTGAGCGCTGCCGCCGACACTCGTGATGACGTAGTTCAGCTCTCCGGGCTTGGCTTTTGCCAAGGCAATGAACTCCTTGACCGAATTGGCCGGGACCTGTCCGTTGATAAACATGACGGTTGGAAAACTTGCCGCTACGGTTATTGGCGTAAAGTCCTTCACCGGATCATACGGACTGGCTCTACGAAGGAGCGCAGAAGTCCACAAACAACTCGTGCCCACAAACAGTGTGTAACCGTCTGGAGTTGCCTTCGCCGTGGCATCTGCTCCCAGCACACACTGGCGGTTTTCTATCACCACACCCTGGCCAATGTTCTTGCTCAGCCCCCGTGCGATCAGGCGTGCCGTGTCGTCGGTACCGCCACCAGGCCCTGAGGCGAAGATTCGAATGGGCTTGGTTGGAAACTGCTGGCCAATGGCTGGCGCCATCATGGTCAGCATTAAGCTGACAAAAGCCATCGAATGCGTGAATCGCGCCGTTGGCATAGACCCCCCTGTAAGAGATGGATAACTTCTTAAGGACAGGGTGGTGGAATATTCTAGTTTTCACCCATGTCAAAAAGTGCCTTGCGCAGTCCTGCGTCCTGCGCTGATACTTGAGGCGGACAATATTCTAGGTAAAGGGGTGCCACAAGTGTAGCGATCACCATTATTTTGTGATCGTCGTCACAACTAATATTGATTGAGAATTTGACCAACAAGTGTCCGGATTTAGCACTCAGAATTGCTTCCGGTAGTCGTACCGGAACAAGATGTCGGACACAAACAGACTTGAAGCGGCGTAGCGTTTATGCGCCGCCACATACTTCACATGGCCAGTGGCTTTAGGCGTTGATAAGCTGCCGCAGACGATCCGGCTGAAGCACCTCAATGCTCCGCCTGCTCACGGCAATGACGCCGTCTCGCGACAGGCGATCAAGTACGCGCGTTACAGACTCTCGCGTCGTTCCCAAGAGCAATGCGAGGTCCTGGTGAGACAGGGTGAGTTCAATGCCCGAATGCCCTGGCGCACCACTGTGCTTAGGATCTGTCTCATCCAGGAGGAAACTTGCGACCCTCGCGGGCACAGGAGTCAGCGTCAGTCGCATGATCGTGCGGCGAGAGCGCTGCACGATCTGGCTGACCTCCTGCAGCACGCGAAGCCCAAGCTTGGGGTACTGCTCGTAGTACGAGTCAAACATCCGTTTCGGGATATGCAGGATTTCGCTATCGAGAATCGCTGTGGCCGTACACGAGTGGGCCATGCCCAGCGTCGCGCACATGGAACCGGAGACGTCATCGGCAGAATACGTAATCAAGACTCTTTCAGTGCTTCGCTCATCGAGCTCCATCATGGCCACCAGCCCCGAGCGAATGACGTAGACATACGTAGTCGGATCACCCGTCGTGTAGACGTTGTGGCCACGCGCATAGGTGCGACTAATAGTCTGGGCCGCGATCGACTCAAGCGCCTCCCTCGGAAGCACGCCGAATAGCCGGTGGGCAGCGAAATAATCCAGTAGACCCGGATCGGGACACTGGGTGACCAGACGGGCGTAGGCTTGAGATCTTGGTGCCATGAATTCCTCCATGAGGCGTACCATGTGCCGGCTACAGAGGCCGCCAATCAGCAGGGGATCCAGTAGGAGCTCACCCCTGCACTGAAACTATACGACACTTTGCGCATCCGGTGATAGATCGGCTCAAGCGAGGTCTTCTGCGCGCTAATGCGGCATTCGTTCTCGGCGAATCGGCTAGGATTTCGTTGAATTCACCCAGCCAAATGAGCACTGACAGGAAACTGCACTCAACTGGTGCGAGAAAATCATCTCACGTTTCCACAGGAAGAACCCTTCCGAATTTTCAATCCCGGCCGGGTTTAAGCGAAGTCTCTAGCGCCGCAACACGATACTGCAGTGCAGCAAGATTGCCGTAGAGGTTGCTTTTGGAGCCTCCCTCAGGCTGTTAGCAACCCGCTTCGCGATCTAAATGACCTTGCGATTTCGAAGTTCGGAAACTTCGGCCTGCGAGATGCCCAGTTCAGCCAGAATGTCCCCAGTATGCTCACCCAGGTCCGGCGGCGGCAAAAAGGCCGATTCGTTATCGCCATCAAACCGGACAGCCCGGTTAACCCCTCTCACGATCTGACCAGTCCGGTCGGCAATCTGGTTGAACGTCTTCAGATGTTGAACCTGCGGATCCTGTTCTAGCTCCGAGAGCGTGTTCTCGGGTGCGAAAGGTACGTCATTGACTTCCAGCAGCGGAAGCCAGTCGGCACGATCGCGGGTAACGAATACGCCGGCAAGTTCCCTGCTGATGGCTTCGTAGTTTTTCTGCTTGTCATGCACAGTGGGGTATTTCGTCAGCAGGTCTGGGCGATTAATAGTCTTGGCCAGGCCTTCCCAGAATTTCGCCGGAGACGACATGTGTAGCCCGACTCGCTTACCGTCCCGGCATTTGAGGATATAGGCCTGCGAAGCGGCACCGCGAAACCAGAAAGGTTGTTCTTCGTTCAGCACCAGGAAATGCGATAGCGGCTCAATCAGGAAAGCCATGGCGGCCTCCAGCATATTGACCTCCACGACGCGTGCTTTGCCGCCCTGGTCCCTTTCATGCAGTGCCCCCAAGATGCCTAAGGCGGCTGTCAGCCCGGTCAGCGAATCGGACAGAGCGGTTCCCGCCACCCTTGGATCATCATTGTCGTGAAACCGGGACAAAAGCCCTGACAAGGTCTGGCCTACGCCATCGAACGCGGGCCTTCCCGCATAGGGCCCGTCGCCTCCGAAACCCGTAATGGAGCAGTAGATCAGGCGGGGATTGAGTTTCTGAAGCGTGGCGGCGTCGATACCCAGCTTCTCCGGGACGCCTGGTCGCACGTTCATAATGAATACATCGGCCGTCTTAACCAGCCGATAGAGGATGTCCCTGCCTTCTGGCGTTGCGTAGTCAAGGCTCACAGCGCGCTTGTTTCGGTTGTAGGCAAGAAAGAAGGGGCTATTTTTGCTGAGCGTATGGAAGCGAAACGGATCGGGCGCGCCCGGCCTTTCTACCTTGACGGTGTCGGCGCCCATTTCGGCCAGCAGCATCGCTGCGTATGGTGCTGTGATGAAGTTGCCCAAGTCGAGCACACGGATGTCTTTTAGTACTTTGTTCATGTAACAGCAATTCCCTTGAAGTAGATGCGTGGAGCAATGGCCTTAAATGCACCGCTGGCGTTGACTCACTGGCGTTAGCTATCGGGTCATTTGATTTGCGAATGCAGCCGCGTTCCGGCCAGCAATGCGGCCAAATACGAGCGAGGGTCCAAGGCCCCCGATATAGTTCCAGTTGCATATGTTTCCAACATCCGTACCAGCCGCGTACAGGCCCTCAATCGCGGTGTGACGGTACTCGCCGTCGATGCGCAGGGTGAGCGTTTCAGCCTCTACCATGCCGCGGCTAGGTGGCACCGGCGCGTGCGATGAGCTTCCGCCTGCACGTCTGAGTACGCGTGCACGCTCATCGACCTGCAATCCTCCCATGGTAAAGGTGATTGAAGCCTTGACCGGAATCGCATAGAAAGGCGCCTTCAGCAGGGCCGAGCGAAGCCTGCTCCGGGGAGGTACCAGCTCGCCTGCTTCGCCCGCTTCGATGCACCGGTTGAAATGCTCGATTTCTTTAAAGAGCGCCTTCTCCGGCAGACCGTAATGAGTCGCGAGCTGCCGGCACAATCCTGCAATTGAGTCATCCTGAAGGATCACCGCTCCGATCTTTCGGGAGCGATCGATGATGGCCTTGGTCTGGAGAGGCCGCCCGTCAACTGCGGGCGATTGCATCATGACCTCGTCAATAATGAGGAAACCGAGTCCTCGGGGCTGGTGGGCCAGACTCTGGTTCACGTTCTGATCGGTCGTGCCCGCGGTTTCGTCGGTAAATCGCTGGCCGTACAGGTTCACGGCTATTGAACGCTGGCTGTACCACTGGGTTACGTCCCGAAAATCGTCAGGGGTGACTCGTGCAGGTGGTGCGACCATGCAATGGCCATAGAAAGTGTGCAATCCCGCGGAAGCCGCCCCACCGATCGCGGTTGCCGCCAGGAATCCGTCACCGGTACTCCACGGATTGGCCCGCAGCGTGACATTGCCCGGATTTCGCACGATGTAGCGGGACAAAAGCTCGGCATTGCCCTGGAAGCCACCTGTGGCAAGGATCACGGCCGGTGCTCTTATCTCCTTGATGTGTCCATTGTTCACGACGCGAACCCCACAGACCGTGCCGTTCGCGCTGGTCATGAGCGACTCCATCGCGTGCTCCGGGAACAGTTGACCACCTAGCTGCTGGAATTTTTTGGTCAGCGATTCGATGGCTTGTGGCGGGTCCATGTGGCGATCGATTCGCCCCAGATGCGGATATTCCTGCAGTGGAGTCAGTTTGGCTCCCTGCGCTTCCAGCCAGTCACGTGCTGCATTGATCTCCTCGTGAACCTGCCACTGAAGCACCGCGTCGCCATCGGGAACCAAGTTCCGAATCCGGTCGAAATCGGAGAATCCCCAGAGCGCCCCGCCTGACAACGCAGCACTCCCACCGGGATTAGGCGCTTTTTCGAAAAGCGTGACGGATGCGCCATTCTCTAGAGCAGTAACACCTGCGCTAAGGCCGGCGAGACCGCCGCCGCATACGACAATGCTACTTGTTGAATGATCACGATTGTTCAATGGAAGCGCCTTAAAGCTGTTGTTGAAATGCTCGCCTCTAGCGTGCGGCAGGCACCAGCAGCTCAGCCAGGGGACTGACGTTGTCCATCGAACCGATCTGTGCGACCTGTTCTTCAAGACGAGCGATCTGAAAATCGCTAAGGACCAGAGCGGCGTTACTTCTGAACTTCGCGCGCAGTTCCGCTTCGGTGAGCGGGTTTCGGTAATCCCCTCTTGGAATGGCTACCCGCCGGGTCAGCACACGGCCGTCGGTCATGTGCACGTCTACAAAAGGCTGCTCACCTCCTAGGAGGTTTTCGGCTTCGTCGTAAACAACAGTGACTTTTCGAGCCAGGGCCCTTATGTCGGGGCGTAACAACGCATCCGGGGTGAACTGGTCAAGCATGGCACCACCGGTGGCAAGAGTGACCGCTACGGCATAGGGCAGACTAAACTGCGCATCGAGCATGGTTTGCACGTCCTGCTTGCTCAGTTGCTTCACGTGGGTGCGACTACCCCTGACGACGACGCGCTCTACGTTGTCCGGGCGAATGTTCTCTTCGCGCCTCAGATCGAGGATGGCGTCAATGCTGCCGTGGTTGCCACGGCACGCCGCGTAGGGTTTGAAACCCACGATGCGGATCCGGAAATCCGAGCCGAGACCCTCGACCGCTTTGTGCGGGGTTGATCTGTCTCCGGCATAGGTGGTGAAAAAGCCACCCCAGTCCGACTCGAAAATCTGTGTGGGTCCAGTCACCCCGCTCTTGGCGAGGTAAGCCGAGATCACACCTGATTGCGACGCGAAACCCGGATGAACCCGCTTGCTCATGGCCCCATCCGGAATGAACGCCCAAGTTCCGCCCGCATTACTGCCCGCATATCCAAGTGCCCACTGGATACACTCTGGATTGAGGCCGAGCAATCGCGCCGTAGCCGCTGCTGCGCCAAACCCCCCACACACCGGCGTCGAATGCCAGCCATTGTCTTTAAGTGGGCGATTGCCGCCGGAACCATCCATCGCACGTCGGGCGATGTCGTAGCCAATCACGATGGCTGTGAGCAGTTCTTTTCCGGAGCTGCCCACACGCACCGCCGTGCCGAATGCGGCGGGAATAATCACCGAGCCAGAGTGCTGGCAACCTTCGAAGTCGTCCATCTCCCGCGCGTTTGTAGCAGCACCGTTGGCCAGTGCCGCTTGCGGCAGAGGCGCGTGCTCTCCGGTACCCCACAGCAATGTATTGCCAACGCCACCGGAGGCTTCACACATCGCCGCTCTGATCTGCTGCAATTCTTCGGTGGTGGAACCTGCGAGTCCACATCCCAGGGTATCGAGCAGTACCAATTTGGCAAGTTCGCGAATCTCGGAGGGCAAATCGTCATAGCGCAGATCAGCTGCGAATTTGGCCATTTTTCCGCTGATAAGGTCTGCCGGCGAAGTGATAGCCCCACCTTGATTGACCTGATTGGATTTATCAGTTTTCTTCTTTTCGGTGTCATTGCTCATTGCCTGCTCCTGCATGGCCCACTTTTTTCAATTGCGGATTACCCACGACGCAATAGACTTTCAATTACATTCGGACTGATCAAGCCAAAATTCCTAGTAGCCCTTATAGACGGGCTTTCGCTTTTCGAGAAACGCCTTGGCGGCTTCTCCGTGATCAACGGTGTTCATGGAGAGCATCTCGTAGGCAATCGATGCATCCAGGATGGAATTTATGCGCTCCTTCAGCAACATATTGATCGAGAGCTTGGTCCATCTCACAGCGACGGCGGGTAGCTCAACGAGCTCCGCGGCGATGGCCATGGCCCTGGGAAGTACTTCCTCTGTCGGGACGGCATAATTGATCAGGTTGCGATCGCGGGCTTCCGTACCGGTAATGATCAGGCCACGCATCAGAAAGTCCTTTGCCTGCGACGGACCGATAAGAAGTGGCCAGATAACGGTCCCACCGTCACCCGCCACGAGGCCGACCTTGACGTGGGTATCGCCGAACTTGGCTGTTTCAGCGATGACCGAAATATCGCCGAACAGGGCGAGCGTTGCACCCAAGCCGACTGCATCTCCATTCACTGCCGTGATGATTGGTTGTGGAACATCGAGAATGTTCTGAAGCAGGCGCTTGGTCTGGGCGGGGACTTTCAATGTGTATTGAAGGCCCTCGACCGTTCTTGCCCGAGTGGCCATGCCTTTGACGTCTCCGCCTGCCGAGAACGTCTTACCAGCACCCGTGAGCACGATTGCCGAGACCTCTGTGTCTTCGGCTAAAAGCGTCCATACCTGCTCGAGTTCAACATGACCCCCATCCATCGTGATGGCATTGCGATTGTCGGGGTTATTCAGGGTAACGACCGCGATCCGATCCTTTTTTTCAACTTTGATGTGCTTGAATTGTTCATAGGGTTGATTAATTCTTGCTTGGGTCATTACTGTCTTCCTAAATGTCTTCTATCGAGCTGCTTACGACTGGGTTATGGGATGCGTTTGGTGAGGACTGACAGTTTTGTGAATAGGGCTTTTTCCCATTTACTGGTGACTGACTCCGTCCTTCTGCACAAGCTTGGCGGTCTGAGCCATGTCTGCCTTGATAAAGGCCGCGAACTGCTCGGGCGTGTTACCGTGCGCCACGACGCCTGATTTGAAGAACCGCTCCTTGATTTCAGGTTTGAGGAGTATTTTGTTCACTTCCTGACTCAGCCTGTCGACGATCGGCGCTGGTGTCTTCGCAGGCGCCAGCATGGCCACCACCCCGATCACTTCGAATCCGGGTAGGGTCTGCGATACCGTCGGCAGTCCGGGAAATAGCGGGGATGGTTCGCGACTGGTGACCGCCAAGGCTTTCAATTTCCCTGATTCCATTAGGCTGGCTACCGAGCCACCAGTTGCAAAGATCAGATGAACCTGCCCACCCATTAGGCCTGTCAGAGCCGGCCCGCCCCCCTTGTACGCGATGCGGACCATGTTGACCTTCGCCATAGATGAAAAAACTTCCGCGGCAATCTGAACAACGGAACCTGCATTCCCCGTTCCATAATTGATCTCACCCGGCTTGGCGCGCGCCAGAGCAACCAGATCAGCAACCGTCTTGACAGGCAAAGAGGGTTGCACCACTAGTACGTTGGGTGCTTCGTTGATCAATGAGATCGGCGCAAAGTCCTTGATTGGATCGTATTGTGTCTCCTGGAAGAAGGGCTGCAGCCACAGGTTGGTGCCCGAGACGATCAGCGTGTAGCCATCCGGTGCCGCCTTGCTGCCCAGGACACCGAGCATGCCGCCACGATTCTCAACAATGAACTGTTGCGAGAAGGCAGAACTCAATTCCGCTGCCATCAGACGCGCTCCGAAGTCATAACTGCCACCGGGCTCTGACGAAATGATCCGTACAACCTTGCTCGGATAGGTTTGTGCGAGTGCGTTCCCGGTAGCCACCAAGGTGAGGCCACCCAGGAATGCAGAGACGGCCATCCTTAAAAGCTGGGTTTTCGTGTGTGCGAACCGCATATGTCCTCCTTTATTCGCTAGATATGTTGGGAAGCCACTTCAAACACGTGAGCCTTACCGCGTCGGCCCACACGGTGATCATCGATTGACTGGCCACCTAGGATTCGCCCACTTGACGAGCGGCGGCAAACTGGCCTGCAAGACGCCCCGAAGTGAAAGCCCAACCCAGATGGTGTCCGTGACCTTTAAGTAGACCGCCTCCCTGCCCGACCGAACCGGCCGCCAACAAGCCTGGGATTGGCTTGCCATCGGCATCGAGCACTTCAAGCTTGTCGCTAACGGCGAGTCCGCCTTCGGTGTAGTGGACGTAGTTTTTGCAGGGTCCGAGTGCATAGAATGGGCTTCTGATAATCGCTGGCCGCTCGCCGCGGGCTGGCACTGACACGTTGGCATCGGTTTCACCGGCACCCTTGTTGTAGTTCTCGATTGTCTTAGCGAGTACATCGGGGGGGACGCCGATTTGGGCAGCCAGTTCCTGGATGGTGTCGGCACGGTTAAAGAGATCCGGCCGGTTCCTGCGGTAATCGGGAAGAAAAGCATAGGCGATGCCCGGTGCCGTCGAAATGTAGTTAGGCCACTGGGAGAATTTTTCGGCGATGTTTGCATCGAAAAAAATGTACGCCATGCCTTCGGGCTGATTGGGAAGCTCGTAGGGCATACCCTTGGTTTCACTCGTGAAGCGCTCACCTTTTTTATTGATGAGGATCGCCCCTGATGCATACATCTTCGGCGTGGGTACGAGCACCGTGGTCAGAAAAGACATGATGAACCGGCGACTGATGAACCCCGGAGCCCAGCGCAAAGCAAAGTTGGCAGCTTTCATGAGCCATCGCGAGGGCGGCAGTTGGCTAACCCATGCGGGTTTGGCGGGACGAATGAAGCGCATTCCGCCACTCCACATGTCCCCATTAATGATCTTCGCGCCAAGCTCTTGCGCCATGCGCTGGCCATCGCCCGTGCTCGTCGGATTTATCGCTTCAGTAGCCGCTATTTCAGGAGAGATAAATTCACGTTTGAATTCAGGGTCTGCCGCGTAATCACCACTCGCCAGCACTACACAACGTGATGCCTGGACAGTCTGTAAATTGCCATTTACTAGAAATTCAACACCCGTCACCTGTCTGCCTGAGGTTACAAAGCGCTTTGCCTGCGCACCGTTGATGATCGTTACTCCCAAGCGTCGTGCTTCACGTTCCAGATGGAAGATATAGGCCCGCGAATTGGGCATGACGTTGTGCATGCGAGGCTTACGATGCGGTTTTTCCTCTAAGGGGCCGTAGAACACCACTCCCATAGCGCCCAGCCATCGCATTGTTTCAGGAACGTTCTCGGTCAAAAGCCGGCGAAGGCCATTGTTGTCGGGACGGGATATCTTCCGCACCTCAAGGAAAAGATCCATGTCCGCGTAGTGCTCAGCCGGTGAATCAACAATGCCTGCTCTACGCTGGTATTCGGTCTGCGTCGATGAAATGGAGCCGATGGAGCATGCGGTTGTCCCACCGCACTCTGGATTTTTTTCCAGGAGGATGACGCGGGCACCTTTGTTTGCCGCTCCCACCGCTGCTGCGAGACCAGACCCACCGCCACCCACTACCACTACGTCTGCTCGCATTGACTACACTCCTCTGTTCCCATCCTTGCGCTTTGCGCCCTTGTTGAGCATCAGTCGCAGACTGGCTTGCCCCAAGAAGATGCTCTGCTGTTGGCTGTCAGGGCTGCTCTTGACGTCTAGCGAACGCTTTGGGAGCAACACGCATGAAATGCTGTTCGTCGGCCCAAGTTGACTCGGGCAGCAGCCCAATCCTTTGGTCGGGAAAAGTGTAGGTCTGGGGTGTTAGTCAAACAAGTAAGCCCATCACAATCATTTTGTGATGGTGATCACGCTTTCAACGATTGCTGGGCGATGCCATATCGTTGAAGCCACGAGCCATCTGAGCCCAGAGCAAGAGTGCTGCCAGGAGCAGCAGACTCGCTAATACGAAAAACGCACGCAACCCAAGCAGCGGCGCAATGACGCCTGCTAATAGCGGCGCGACTGCGCTGCCGAATTGCTGGATGGCTGTGCTATAGGACAGTGCCCGCCCGTCCATGCCGGTCGGGGCGCACTCACGTACCATGCGGACCAAGGTCGGGGTCATGCCTGCGATGAATATGCCGAACAGGACTCGTCCTACCGTCAGCTCCAGTGGCGTACGCACCAGAGGCAAGAACACGCTTGTGGCAAAACCGCCTGCGAGCTGCCATTTCAGCAAACGGGCCGGATCATGTTTGTTCAAGAGACGTCCCCACACGGGTAATGCGACGACGCTTGCAACGGTAAAGCCCACGGCCGGTGCTGCGATCCAGAATGCAACACCCTGCGTGCCATAGTTTGGCGTTGCTTCAACCAGTCGGAGTGCCAATAGCGAAACCACTGCGTTGGCCCCAAACACGTTAAAGGCGAAAGTCAGGTTCATGCAGTAAAGCACTTTTAAGAACGGCACCTTGGATAGACGGCTGATATCCGCGCGCAGGTTGAACCGCAAAGGTCCAACTCGCCCCACGGGTTCTTCGCGCGCCCAATAGAAGGCCAGCAATCCAGCGGTCAGCGTGGTCAGGCCTGCAAGCATGAAGAGATGCCGTGACTCCGACAGCATCCCAATCAATACGGCCCCAGTCATCGGCCCGAGCATGTTGCCCATCCAGGCGGCAGACTGACTGAAAGCCAGAGCGCTGCCCGCCTTGCTTCGAGGTGTGTTGGTCGCGATCAGGGCCAGTCCGGCAGGGACATAGCCGTTGGCCAGCCCGGCTAGCATCATCATCAAAAGGAGGAAGATGGGACGGTCAACTGTCGAGGTGAGCAGAAAACTTACGCCCATACCCAATCCAGCACGTACCACCATGCTCTTCCGGCCAAAGTGGTCAGCCAATACACCCCAGACGGGCGCAAAAAGACAACTGATGAAGAAGTATCCGAAGGCAATCAGGCCGACCCACCGTTCCAGATCCTCACCTGAATTCATCCCCTTGACGACCAGCGGCAGGAAGGCAAATGCAGCGGAAAATCCCAAGTTGGTGAGAAGATTTCCGGCAGCAATGATACGGCCGTTGCGACGCCAAAAGGGATAACGCTCCACCTCGCCAGGCATGTCGAGGTTCATCACTCTACCCAATCGTGCCAGCCAGCTGCGCCGTTAGCCCGTTGATGCGCTCCGTAAAAGTTCGGCAAAGATGATGCAACGAGAACGGTAGGCATAATTGTCAACACTGCCAGCGGAACCGGGTTGACCTCGGTACTTCGAGTCGTCTCCCAGGGACGCTTGATCTCATTGTTCTTAGCTGTTTTGGCAAGTCAGCCCTTGCTGGTCTGACTTGCCCGCCCGATTTGCCTGAATTAGGCCTTGGGCTGGGGATCCAATTCCGGATGCCAGTGCTTGGGGCTTCGGCGCCACCTGTTGATGGTATAGCTTTGAAATACACCCGCGCGGAAAAAAGGCTCGTTATCAGCAAATTTCTGGGCTTCCGCACGGGAATTGGCGCTGATAATCCACAGACTTCCAATGTTTTCCGAACCGTCGTCGCTTTGAATCGGACCGGTGGAAAAGCATTGCGGATCAACCTTCGCCATGTAGACGCTGTGCTCTTGCTGATGCTTGGCGCGAATTTCCTTGGTGTTTGGCTTGTCAATCAGATTGATGACCCAAAGCATGTCTTCTTCCTTCCTTTATGAGTGAAGTCTTTTGCTCATCTGCATCGGTGCGTTGGACTCTAGGGGCGGAAGCTCTTCTTCACAAGTACGACAATCACCTAAGTTTTGTGACCGCAGTCACACTCTGATGAACTTACGGCAGGCATCTGACAGGTCTCGCGCCGCATCCATAGATCTACGCGCATGTCACAGCACCGAGCCTATGTATCGCTGACCCCTATAATCGCAATACCGTCTTGCAATCCCGATAGCCCGGCCAACTGCCTCCAGCGTCACGCAAGCAATCGCTGCTTCGTTCTTCGTTGTGTTTCCTATCACACGACAGAAAATGGTGAAGGACTAACTACTTTTGATGCGCGATGGATTCGCTGATGTAGGATTACGCGCACGGATCCTACGGGGACTAGCACGGAAGAATCCGCGCGAACAATGCCGCTTTCAATGTAGAAACTTTGGAGGAAAAAGTAAAAAATGAAATTCACTGGGCTCAACCTCTCTTCATTGGTCGCTGCAGCTGCGATCTCGGCGTGCGTAGCTCCAGCACTGGCTCAATATCCGGAGCGTCCGATACACCTGCTTGTCCCATTCGCACCAGGTGGAGGAACTGACATCGTCGCACGCCAGTTGAGCCCTAAGCTAAATGACAAGTTGGGCCGCCAGATCATCATCGAGAATCGAGACGGAGCTGGTGGCGTGATCGCGTCCAATCTCACGGCGCGTGCTGCGCCTGATGGCTATACGCTGCTCCTCACCACAACCAACCACTCCGCTAATCCGTCCATGATCAAGGAGCTGCCCTACGATTCGGTAAATGACTTCAGCATGATTTCACTGATGGCCGATTTGCCTGGGCTATTGCTGGTATCGAATTCAGTGCCAGTTAGCACTTTTCCCGAATTTGTCGCACTTGCGAAAAAGCAGGCCAACATGACTTACGGCAGTCCCGGCGTTGGCACCTTTCCCCATCTGGCCATGGCCATGCTGACCAGTCGGGCGGACCTGAAGATGACTCACGTACCTTATAAGGGGGAGGGTTAGGGAGGGGGCGGCGTCAGATGAGGGACGTGTAAATCCCGTCATCCATTCCGCCCCATCGCCCGTTGCTTCGAGCATGGGAGCCAACCTCGAGCGGATCCGCGCCAGATCACTTCGGAGTCAGTCCACAGACGCCGAGCAGATCCTGTGGGCGAACCTGCGACGCCGGCAACTGGAAGGGTTCTATTTTCGACGGCAGCATCCGCTGCTGGATTACATCGTGGACTTCGTTTGCATGGAAGCGAAGGTCATCATCGAACTCGACGGTGGCCAGCATCAGCAACAGGCGGGTTACGACGCCCGACGTGATGCGCGGATTGCAGCGGTCGGCTTTACCGTGCTGCGTTTCTGGAACAACCAGGTGATTGAGGAACTGCCTGCGGTGCTTGAGGTGATTGTCCAGGCACTACGGAAAGGCGCACCCCCTCCCTAAGGAAAGGCGCCCTTCTAAGAAAAAAGGAGCCCCCTCCCTAAGGAAAGACGCACCCTCCCTAAGAAAAAAGGCGCCCCCTCCCTAGCCCTCCCCCGCAAGCGGGAGAGGGGACTTAAACCCCCGCCTTTATTCCCTCTCCCGCTTGCGGGGGAGGGTCAGGGAGGGGGCAGGATTCAAGCGCCCTTCACCTTCTTCTCCAGCGCCTCCCAGCGCTCCAGCTTCGTGATCAGCAGCGCATCAATTTCATCCGCGCGCTTCTGGTCGTCGCGCATGACCTGGCTGCCCTGCTTGAAATAGTCAGGTGCGCTCATCTTCGCGGTCAGCGCCTTTTGCTCGGCTTCCAGCGATTCGAGTTCGGCGGGCAGGCCGTCGAGCTCGCGCTGTTCCTTGAAGGAGAGTTTGACCTTCTTTGCAGCCGGCGCAGGGGCCGCAGCCGGGGCAGCAGCCTGTGACGCAGATGCGGCCGCCGCCGCAGATTCCGCCGCCGACGGCCGCTGTCGCAGCCAGTCCGAATAGCCGCCGACGTATTCCTTCCATCTTCCATCGCCTTCAGCCGCAATGGTTTGCGTCACCACGTTGTCGAGGAACACGCGGTCGTGGCTCACCAGCAGCAGCGTGCCGGCGTAGTCCTGCAGCGTCTGTTCCAGCAATTCGAGCGATTCGATGTCGAGGTCATTCGTCGGCTCATCGAGCACCAGCACGTTCGCCGGCCGCGCGAACAGGCGTGCGAGCAACAGACGGTTGCGCTCGCCGCCGGAGAGCATCTTCACCTGCGCCTCGGCGCGGCGCGGCGAGAACAAAAAGTCGGCCAGATAGGTCATGACATGCTTCTTGCCGCCGGCGACTTCCACCCAGTCCGAACCCGGGCTCACCGTCTGGAGCACGGTTTTCTCCACGTCGAGCTGTTCACGCATCTGGTCAAAGTAGGCCACGCTCACGTTCGTGCCGAGCTTGATCTTGCCTGAGTCCGCTTTGAGCGTGCCGAGGATGAGCTTGATCAGCGTCGATTTGCCCGCACCGTTCGCGCCGATCAGGCCGATGCGATCGCCGCGAATGATGCGTAACGAAAGATCTTTCACAATCGGCCGCGCATTTGACCCATCTCCAAACGACTTGTTGACATTCTCCAGTTCCGCCACCAGCTTGCCCGAGCGCTCGCCCGAATCGACATTCAGCTTCACGTTGCCGATGCGCTCGCGCCGCTCCGAGCGCTCGATGCGCAGCGCCTCCAGGCGCCGCACGCGGCCTTCGTCGCGGGTGCGCCGGGCCTGCACGCCCTTGCGGATCCAGATTTCCTCCTGTGCCCAGAATTTGTCGAAGCGCCGGTTCGCCAGCGCTTCGGAGGCGAGCTGGTCGGCCTTGGTGGTCTCGTAGGTGGAGAAATTGCCCGGATAGGAGCGCAGCATGCCGCGATCCAGTTCGATGATGCGCGTCACCACGCGATCGAGGAACCAGCGGTCGTGGGTGACGATGATCGCGGCCGGGCCGCCCTGCGTGCTGCGCGCGATGGCTGTTTCGAGCAGCGCGATGCCGTCGATGTCGAGGTGGTTCGTCGGCTCATCGAGCAGCAGCAGCTCCGGGTCGAGCGCGAAGGCCAGCGCCAGCGCGGCACGCTTGCGTTCCCCGCCCGAGGCATTGTCGAGCGGGTCGTCGGCCTCCAGGCCGAAGCGGTGCAGGAACTCCACCAGCCGGGCCTCGATGCGCCAGCGCTCGCGGTCATCGTGCATGTCATCGAGCCTGGCGCGCTCCACCAGGCTCTCGCGCAGCGTCGCAGCGGGCGGCAGGATGGGCTCCTGCTCCACGCGGGCCACACGCAGGCCGTCCTGCATCCGCAGCTCGCCGTCATCCAGCGCGACCTCGCCGGTGATCACCGACAGCAGCGACGATTTGCCGGTGCCGTTGCGGCCGATCAGGCCGAGGCGCTCGCCCGGCTCGATGGAAAGCCCGGCACGGTCCAGCAGCGGCTGCAGGCCGTAGGCCAGTTGGGCGTCGAAGAGGTTCAGCAGGGCCATGGGTTGCGATTCATTTCAGCGAAAGCGGCGAGGGCAAGAGGAAATCTGTTGCCAAATATTGTCATTCCCGCCGCTGTTTCGAAACTGAGCGGGAATCCAGTTTTTTTGCCATGAACAGCATGGATTCCCGCTTTCGCGGGAACGACGGCATACAGGGCGGCAGCGAAGCCGGGGCACGTGGGAGTTGGCTAATGCAAACCTAGCCCTTGGCCTTCCGTGCACGCACGACGGTCAGCTTCACCGTCAGGCCGGCCTTGGCGGCGAGGTCCGACAGCGATTCGATGCTGAACAGATGGGCATGGCCCATGACCAGCGAGGAGAGGCGCGGCTGGGTGATGCCGAGCAGCTTTGCCGCCTCGGTCTGGGACAGGTTGCGGGTCTCGCGGATCTGCGTCACGCGGGTCTGGAGTGCGTCGAGGAGCTGGCGCTTCATCAGCCGGCTCGGGGTGTTTTTGCTGGATGGCATGCAAATTCCTGAAACGAAAAAGAGAATGGATACGGAAAAGAGGGCGCGATTATATCAATCCTGAAATGAAAAAGCGGACCTTTTCCCGGATAAACAGGTATTTCCGCAATTTGCTTTTTTTGAATCCGTTCCGGAGGGCAAAACGTCCCCGAAATCAAGGCGATTTCGGTCCTTTTTCCCGGTCAAGGTTTGGTAACATTGCGGCTCGCTTTTGAGTGCCACTTTGAGCTTCCCTCCCGCAATGAAAACCACACAACTCAACGAAGTCCACCGCGCCGCCGGCGCCAAACTTGTGGACTTCGCCGGCTGGGAGATGCCGCTCCACTACGGCTCGCAGCTCGAAGAGCACCGCACGGTGCGCACCGACGCCGGCATGTTCGACACCTCGCACATGCTCGCCATCGACGTGCAGGGCGAAGATGCCCGTGAATTCCTCATCTACGCCTTTGCCAACAACATCGAGCGCCTCGCCGACACCGGCAAGGCGCTGTATTCCTGCATGCTGGCCGAAGACGGCGGCGTGATCGACGACCTGATCGTGTATTTCCTCGGCGACGAGTTCTATCGCGTCATCGTCAATGCAGGCACTGCCGACGGCGACCTGGCCTGGCTGGAGGCGCTGCGCGTGAAGAAGGGTGCCGAAGTCACACTCAACCCCCGCCGCGACCTCGCCATGATTGCCGTGCAGGGTCCGAATGCCCGCGAAAAAACTTTCACCGCGCTGCCTGAACTGCGCGCCTACGCCGCCGACATCGGCGTGTTCTTCGGCGTGCAGGTGGGCGACACCTTCGTGGCCCGCACCGGCTATACCGGCGAGGATGGCTTCGAGCTGCTGGTGCCCGGCAACACCGCAGCCAGCGTCTGGAACAAGCTCGCTGCTGCCGGCGTCCGTCCCTGCGGCCTGGGTTCGCGCGACACGCTTCGTCTGGAGGCGGGCATGAACCTTTACGGCCAGGACATGGATGTGAAGGTCACGCCACTGGAATCGGGCCTGGCCTGGACGGTTGATCTCAAATCGCCGCGCGACTTTGTGGGAAAAGCGGCGCTTGCATCGAAGCCTGCGACGCGTCACAGCGTCGGCCTCGTGCTGCCGCCGAAGGGCGGCGTGCTGCGCGCCCACATGGTGGTGCACACACCGGCAGGTGACGGCGAAATCACCAGCGGCACGTTCTCGCCCACGCTCGACCGCTCGATAGCCCTGGCACGGGTGCCCGTGGCCGTGAAGGTCGGTGATACCGTGCAGGTGGCGATCCGCGACAAGAAGGTTGACGCGAAGGTGGTCAAGCCGCCGTTCGCGCGCAACGGCAAAGCCCTGGTTTGAAGTTCCTGCAATCCCTCATAAGAAACCGACCATAAGAAAGAGACGTCATGAACATTCCGGACAACCTGCTGTTTGCCGCTTCGCATGAATGGGCGAAAGTCGAATCCGATGGCTCCGTCACCGTGGGCATTTCCGATTTCGCGCAGGAGCAACTGGGCGAACTGGTGTTCCTCGAAGTCCCCGAGGTCGGCCGCGAACTCGCCGTGGCCGAGTCCTGCGCGGTGGTCGAGTCTGTGAAGGCCGCATCGGACGTGTATGCGCCGATCTCCGGCAAGGTCATCGCCGCGAACACCGAACTGCTCGACAACCTGGGCCAGGTGAACACCGACCCCTACGGTGCGTGGCTGTTCAAGCTGCAGCCGGCGAACAAGGATGACCTGAAGGCGCTGATGACGGCGGACAAGTACAAGGCGAGTTTTGCCTAGTGGTGTTTTTTAGATTGTTATCTGTTTTGGTTTTTGGTTGTTTTTTCAAGGGTTTTTAGAAACGAATTGTGATCAGGGGTAGTGGAGGATTTTGGTTCATTTTTCCCCCTCCCCAACCCTCCCCCGCTGCGCGGGAGAGGGTGTAAAAAAGGCAGAGATCAAGTCCCCTCTCCCGCTTGCGGGGGAGGGCTAGGGAGGGGGCAGGCCTTACTCCACCCCCGACAACAGCCATCAGCAGCGAGCACCAATGTCCAACATGTCAGCCCCCACCGAATTCAAGCTGCCCTTCACTTTTGACGAACTGCTGAACCGCGACGAATTCCACGGCCGGCACATCGGCCCTGATGCCGCTGCAGAAGCGGCCATGCTCGCCACCATCGGCGTCGAGTCCCGCGACACGCTGGTGCGCCAGGCGATCCCGGCGACGATCTTCCACGAAGCACTGCTCAACCTGCCCGCGCCGTCAACGGAAGCCGAAGCGCTGGCCGAACTGAAGGCCATCGCCGGCGAGAACCAGTTGTGGCGCAACTTCATCGGCACCGGTTACTCGAACACCCACACGCCGCCCGTCATCCTGCGCAACGTGCTGGAGAACCCCGGCTGGTACACCGCCTACACGCCCTACCAGGCCGAGATCTCGCAGGGCCGCCTCGAGACACTGCTGCTGTTTCAGCAGACCATCATCGACCTCACCGGCCTGCCGGTGGCAAATGCCTCGCTGCTGGATGAAGCCACCGCCGCCGGCGAAGCCATGGCGCTGATCCATCGCGCCACGAAGAGCAAGGCCAAGGTCTTCTTCGTCGATGCCGCCTGCCATCCGCAGGTGATTGCCGTGATCAAGACCCGCGCCAAGTGGTTTGGTGTCGAAGTCACCGTGGGCAATGCCGCAGAGTTGGATGCAGCCACCGTGTTCGGTGCGCACCTGCAGTATCCCGACACCTACGGCGCGATCAACGACCCTTCGCCTGTCATTGAAAAGATCCACGCCACCGGCGGCCTCGTGTCGCTGGGTACCGATCCGCTGGCGCTGGTGCTGATGAAATCCCCCGGCGCACTCGGCGCCGACATCGCCATCGGCAGCGCGCAGCGCTTCGGCGTGCCGCTGGGCGGCGGCGGCCCGCACGCCGCCTACATGGCGGTGCGCGAATCGCTGACGCGCCAGATCCCGGGTCGCATCATCGGCGTGTCCGTCGATGCCGCCGGCAAGACCGCCTATCGCATGGCGCTGCAGACGCGCGAGCAGCACATCCGCCGCGAGAAGGCCACCTCGAACATCTGCACCGCGCAGGCGCTGCTGGCGAACATGGCCTCGCTCTACGCCGTGTGGCACGGCCCCGAAGGCCTGCGGCGCATCGCGTTGCGCACGCATGTGCTGACGCGCCTGCTGGCCGTGGCTGCCGCACCGCTGGTGCCCGAATCCGAAGCCTTCTTCGACACACTGACCTTCACGATCAAGAGCGAGTTCGATTTGAAGGGCATCCTCGAGCGCATTCCGCAGAAGAAGGTGAACTTCCGCTGGATCAGCAAGATGCGCATCGGCGTGAGCCTGGATGAAACCACCACGCTCGCCGACGTGGTGGACCTCGCCTGGGTGCTGAACGGCAAGCGCGGCAAGGTGGCCTTTGACATCGAAGGTCGCGCGAAGACGATCTCGACCGGCCCGAAGGCCATCCCCGAAGAACTGCGCCGCGACGTGAACGGCGCCGACAAGATCCTCAACCACCCCGCCTTCAACCGCTATCACTCCGAAACGGAAATGATGCGTTACCTGAAGCGCCTGGAGAACAAGGACTACTCGCTCACGCACGGCATGATTCCGCTCGGCTCCTGCACCATGAAGCTGAATGCCGCCGCGGAAATGATTCCCGTGACCTGGCCCGAATTCGCGAACATCCATCCGTTCGCACCGGCCGAGCAGGCGCAGGGCTTCAGGAAAATGCTGGATGAAGTGTCGGGGATGCTGGCCGAAATCACCGGCCTGCCTGCAGTCACCATGCAGCCGAACTCCGGTGCGCAGGGCGAATACGCGGGACTCGTCACGATCCGCAACTTCCATGCATCACAAGGTAATGCCCATCGCGACGTCTGCCTCATCCCGCAGTCGGCGCATGGCACGAACCCGGCCACGGCGCACATGTGCGGCATGGACGTGGTGGTGGTGGCCTGCGATGCGCGCGGCAACGTGGACGTCGAAGACCTCAAGGCCAAGGCCGAGAAACACAAGGACAAGCTCGCCGCGCTGATGATCACCTACCCGTCAACGCATGGCGTGTTCGAAGCGCCGATCAAGGACATCTGCGCCATCGTGCACGCAGCCGGCGGCCAGGTGTACATGGACGGCGCCAACCTCAACGCCCAGGCCGGCCTCTCGCGCCCCGGCGACATCGGCGCCGACGTGGTGCACATCAACCTGCACAAAACGTTCTGCATTCCGCACGGCGGCGGCGGACCTGGCATGGGCCCGATCGCCGTGGCGAAGCACCTCGGTGCCTTCCTCCCCGGCCATCCGAACGAAGCACTGCCCAGCGAAAAGAACGGCACCGTCAGTGCCGCACCCGCTGGCAGCGCGCTGATCGTCAACATCTCGTGGATGTACATCCGCATGATGGGCGCCTCGGGCATCCGCCGCGCCACCGAGATGGCCATCCTGAACGCGAACTACGTCGCCAAGCGCATCGGGCCTTACTTCCCCGTGCTGTATGCGGGCGAGGGCGGCCGAGTCGCGCATGAATGCATCTTCGACCTGCGCGGTTTGAAAGAAGCCTGCGGCATTGGCGCCGAGGACGTTGCGAAGCGCCTGATCGATTACTGCTTCCATGCGCCCACGCTGTCATTCCCTGTCGTCGACACGCTGATGGTCGAGCCGACCGAGAGCGAATCGAAAGAAGAGCTCGATCGCTTCTGCGACGCCATGATCGCGATCCACGGCGAAATCGAAAAGGTGAAGAAGGGCGAGTGGGACAAGCTGGATAACCCGCTGAAGAACGCCCCGCACACCGCCGAAGAACTCGCCGGCGAATGGACGCACGCCTACAGCCGCGAGACTGCCGCCTTCCCCACGGCCAGCGTGCGTGCCCACAAATACTGGGCCCCGGTCAAACGCCTCGACCAGGTCTACGGCGACCGCAACTTCGTCTGCTCCTGCCCGCCGATGGACGTGTGGGAATCCGAGCACGAAGGCCAGAAAGCGGCTTAGAGCGCATCTTAAATTCTCCCTCATCCCCGGCCCTTCTCCCCGAGGGAGAAGGTAGAAAAGCCCCTCTCCCTCGGGGAGAGGGGTTGGGGTGAGGGAAAGAATCAGGGCGAATGGCATTCCTGCGCGCAGAGCGGCTTGCCCCGCCGCACCACCTCAACCCTGCATCTTCATCGCCGCCATCATGATCGGCTTGGCCCAATTCGGCGTGACCGGCAAATCAGGTCTGCCGACGATGCGGCCTTTCTCCATGTGCAGCACCAGCACCGGCTCCGGTGCCTTGCCCGCCGCCGGATCGGCTTCCCTGCTGTTGTCGTAAACCCGAAGCCCGGCCAGCGCGGGCATCAGCCGGATCAGGTTGAGGCGGCTGTGTTCGAAGCGGCGCCGGATGTCCTTTTCGGGAATGTCATGGCCGCCGCGGCGCACCCGCGCCTGCACACGCTTCACGTGCAGCTCCGGCGTGGCGAGTCCTGCGAACCAGACATAAACCTCGAAGCCCTGCTTCGCCGCCGTCTCGAGCATGGCCGGCAGCGTGTTTGCGCCCAGAGTGCTCTCGAAGGCGAAATCCTTGCGCCCGGCAATGGCAAGCTCGAGCAGATCGCGGCCGGCGTGCCAGGCGGCGCTGTTGGCCTGTGTCTGCGTGAGGGCGGGATTGCTCCTCCGGATCTGGCGGGCGGCTTCATCCGGGTTGAAGTAGTCGGTCCCTGATTCCCGGAACATGGCACCGGCGATGCTGCTTTTGCCCGCGCCATTGACACCTGCCAGCACAAAAATGCGCGGCGCAGGCTTCACCACATGCAGCCTGCGCTTCGAGATTGCCATCGCAGCGGTGTGTGGTCAGCGCTTCTTCGCGGCCTTGACGGCGGCGCGGCCGAGCTCGGTCGGTGTGGCATTAAAGGCGGCCTTCGCGCCCTTTTTCGACTTCGCCGACTGCATGCCTGCCAGAAGCGCATCGAACTGCGAGGTCAGGTCGCCCAGCTCGGGAGAGCGCAGCTTCGCCAGTGACATGAATTCCTCGTAGGACATCAGCACTGCGCGCGGCTGGTTATGGCGCATGATCGCCACCGCACCATTGTGCGCCGCCTGGTCCAGCACCGAGCTGAATGCATTCTTGAGCTGGGTGGCTGGAACGGACTCGAGGTTGACGAGGTCGCCCTTGATGTTGCGAAACGTGGCTGAAGATTGCATCAGGTTTCCAAATCCGAGGATCAAGGCCTGATTATAGTCATTTTAGCCAATTTGTACCATTTGGCTAAATGTCTCGTTTCCCTTGTGAAAAGGGGTGAGATTGGGATTTCGAGCAGCATGCTGCTCGCCAGTCGAACGGCCCTCCGCTGCAGCGGAGGGCGCAGCCGCGCCGGGGGATTTGCAGTTGTCCCCTCCCTTGCGAAGCGAAGCGGAGCGGGGGAGGGCTAGGTGTGATGTTTCAATAGGTTGTTCATCCGGAGGTATCTGGGAAACTGGAGTTCTCGACGCTTCAGATTCTCAGGAGAACCCACCGGATGAACAGCCATAAGAATGCCAGAACTACCTATCAGGGGCGCAAAG
>CAIYPG010000163.1 GCA_903928055.1 uncultured beta proteobacterium
CGCAATAAGATCCACATCATCAACCTCGAAAAGACGATGGTGATGTACCAGGAAGCGATGAAGTTCGTGCGCCAGCTGGCCTCCAACAAGGGCACCATCCTGTTCGTCGGGACAAAGCGTTCCGCCAAGGAAATCATTCACGAGGAGGCCGAGCGCTGCTCCGCCCCCTTCGTCGATCATCGCTGGCTGGGCGGCATGCTCACTAATTTCAAGACTGTCAAGCAATCGATCAAGCGCCTGAAGGACATGGAGCAGATGGTCACTGACGGCACGCTGGACAAGCTGGCCAAGAAGGAAGCGCTCGGCTACCAGCGTGAGCTGGTGAAGCTGCAGCGCAGCCTGGGCGGCATCAAGGGCCTGGACGGCCTGCCCGACGCGCTGTTCGTAATCGACGTCGGCTACCAGAAGGGCGCCATCGCCGAAGCCCGCAAGCTGGGCATCCCGGTGATCGGTGTGGTTGATACCAACCATTCTCCCGAAGGCATCACGTATGTGATCCCTGGCAATGATGACTCCAGCCGGGCAATCCGTCTTTATGCACGAGGCGTTGCCGACGCCATTCTGGAGGGCCGCAGCCAGGTCATCCAGGATATCGTGAAAAGTGGCGCTGATGAATTTGTTGAAGTCGAGGACGCTGCCGCAAAGGCGGAGTAACAGCACCTCAAGGCCTTTAGGAAAAAAGGGGCGTGAGCCCCTTTTTTTGAATCCAGCAATCGCAAGCAGTCGCAACGGAGTGGAAGATGGCGGAAATCACCGCAAGCATGGTCAAGGAATTGCGCGAGAAGACCGACGCGCCAATGATGGAATGCAAGAAAGCGCTGTCCGAAGCGGGCGGTGACCTTGCAAAAGCCGAGGAAATCCTCCGGGTCAAGCTGGGCAACAAGGCCAGTAAAGCAGCATCCCGGGTCGCAGCGGAAGGCATAGTCGGCATCCACGTGTCCACGGATGGCAAGCTGGCTGCCATCATTGAAGTGAATTGCGAAACGGATTTCGTCGCGAAGAACGACGATTTCCTCGCCTTCGTACATTCGCTGGCGGGGCTTGTCGCTGAGAAGAATCCGGCCGACGTTGCCGCACTGTCCACCCTGCCCCTGGGCGGGGCGACGGTAGAAGCCGCGCGTACTGCCCTGGTCGGAAAGATCGGCGAGAACCTTTCCATCCGCCGCTTCGTGCGCATCGAAGCCAACGGTCGCGTCGCCCAGTACATCCACGGTGGCGCCAAGATCGGCACGGTGGTTGACCTGGTTGGCGGCGACGCCGATCTGGGCCGCGATCTGGCCATGCACATTGCCGCTGCGAAGCCGGTTGCGCTGTCCAAGGACGAAGTGCCGGCCGAAACGATCAAAAAGGAGCGGGACGTTGCCGTCGCCAAGGCCGCCGAATCCGGCAAGCCGGCGAACATCGTCGAGAAGATGGTGGAAGGCAGCGTGCAGAAATTCCTCAAGGAAGTCACGCTGCTCGGCCAACCCTACGTGAAGGATGACAAGCTTTCAGTCGAAGCATTGCTCAAGGCCAAGGGCGCATCGGTTGCCCGGTTTGTGCTGTACGTGGTGGGTGAGGGCATCGAGAAAAAGACCACCGATTTCGCGGCTGAAGTGAAGGCACAGGCTGACTCGGCAAGTCGTGTCTGATGACGATTTGAAGGCGGACACTCCATGAAAGCACCCAAATACAAGCGCATTCTGCTCAAACTTTCGGGCGAGGCGCTGATGGGCGACGACCCGTTCGGGATCAACCGGCAGACAATGGAGCGCATTGTTGGCGAAATTGCGCAGGTGCTGGAAATGGGCGTGGAGATGGGTGTGGTTGTCGGCGGGGGAAACATCTTCCGCGGCGTGGCGCTGGGTTCTGCCGGAATGGACCGTGCCACGGCAGATTACATGGGCATGCTTGCCACCATCATGAATGCACTGGCGCTGGCCGACATCATGCGCCAAAAGGGGCTCAATGCCCGCGTCCAGTCCGCCATGAACATTGAACAGGTCGTGGAACCCTACATACGCCCGAAGGCCATCCGTTATCTGGAGGAAGGCAAACTGGTCATCTTTGCCGCAGGCACGGGCAACCCGTTCTTCACTACCGACACGGCCGCTGCACTGCGCGGAACGGAAATCGGTGCGGAGATGGTGCTCAAGGCGACCAAAGTGGATGGCGTCTATACCGATGATCCGAACAAGAATCCTGCGGCTACGCGCTATGACAGGCTGTCGTTCGACGAGGCGATCATCAAGAACCTCAAGATCATGGACGCGACGGCGTTTGCCTTGTGCCGCGACCAGAAACTGCCCATCACCGTCTTTTCGATTTTCAAGCCGGGTGCGATGAAGCGCGTGGTCATGGGCGAAGACGAGGGTACGCTGGTGCATGATTAGCCGGCGCGGGCCTGCTCGGCAGCCTTTACCGGTCCAGTACTAAGAGAGGACTAACAAATGGGTATCGCGGACATCAAGAAAAGCACTGAACAGCGCATGCAGAAGTCGCTGGAGGCGCTCAAGGTCGACCTTGGAAAGATTCGCACCGGACGCGCGCACACCGGCATCCTTGACCACGTCATGGTCGACTATTACGGCAACCCGACGCCCATCACCCAGGTGGCGAACGTGACGCTGGTCGATGCGCGCACGATCGGCATTTCCCCCTGGGAAAAGAAATTGGTGGGTGCGATCGAGAAGGCGATTCGTGATTCGGATCTCGGACTGAATCCCGCCACGCAGGGCGACCTGATCCGCGTTCCCATGCCGGCGCTTACCGAAGAGCGCCGTCGCGATCTGATCAAAGTGGTCAAGTCCGAAGGCGAGAATGCCAAAGTGGCGGTGCGCAACCTGCGGCGTGACGGCAACAACGCGCTGAAGGATCTCCTCAAGTCCAAGGAGGCTTCGGAAGACGAGGAGCGCCGCGCACAGGACGAAGTACAGAAACTCACGGATCGTTTCATTGTCGAAATCGACAAGCTGCTTGCGACCAAGGAAACCGAGTTGATGTCGGTCTGAGCGGCGTCGCTCAGAATTCGGGATGATGTTCGGGATGAAGGCCATGATGCGTTTCTCGAGTTCCACACACAGCGTTCCCGAGGCCGGCGAGATGCCGAAGCACGTTGCCGTCATCATGGATGGCAACGGTCGCTGGGCCAAGCGCCGTTTCCTTCCGAGATTTGCCGGACACCAGCGTGGCGTCGAGGCGCTGCGCGAAACCATCAAGGCCTGCATCGCCCGGCGCATCGATTACCTCACGGTATTTGCCTTCAGCTCGGAGAACTGGCGACGGCCTGCAGAGGAGGTATCGGTTCTGCGACAACTCTTTCTGGCCGTGCTCGAAAGCGAGCTGGAGAAGATGCATGCAAATGGCATTCGACTCAAGATCGTCGGCGACATCGGGCAGTTCGGCGAACGCATCGTTGAACTGGCGCAGCGCGGTGAGCGGCTCACTGCGGCCAATGTCAAGCTTACGCTGACGATTGCCGCGAATTATGGCGGACGCTGGGACATTCTGCAGGCCATGAACCGTGTTGCCCGCGACCACGCCGGGCAGCCGGTCGAATTCACGGAGGAACTGCTGGCTCCTCATCTGGCGATGAACTACGCGCCGGAACCCGATCTGTTCATCCGTACCGGTGGCGAGCAGCGCATTAGCAATTTCCTGCTGTGGCAGCTTGCCTATACGGAGTTGTACTTCACCCAGACACTGTGGCCGGACTTTGATGGTGCTGCGCTGGATGAAGCCATTGCGTGGTACGCCGCTAGGGAACGCCGCTTTGGCCGTACCAGCGAACAACTCGGCCCCGGACAAAAGGACGGCGCGCCGTCCAGTCGCCGGAAGTCGGCCTGACTGGCGTTGACTCGCCGGATATCGCGACAGGCATGCTCGCACTCCGGATAGTGACAGCCACGGTGTTGATCGCACTGTTCATTCCCTCTCTGTTCTTTCTGCCTCCCGTCGGATGGATGGTTGTCTGTACGCTCGCGATTGCGGGTTGTGCCTGGGAGTGGGCGGGCCTCAGCGGGCTGACCTCTGGCAATCGGATGCTGTATGCGGTTGTGCTGGCCTTGATGGCGGGGTACCTCGTTCTGACGCAGGCGGATCGCCTGGGGTGGTATGCAGCCGCCATGGCGATCTGGGGGCTGGTGGTTCCCTGGCTGTTATGGCGGAAACCGGTGCTCAAAGGGCCGCGGCTCAGACTGCTGCTGGGTGTTGTGGTGCTCGTGCCGGTGGAGCTGGCCCTGGTGGATCTGCGCGGTGTTTCACCAAGCCTCCTGCTTGCGGTCATGGCCATCGTATGGGTATCTGACAGTGCCGCGTATTTCACCGGGCGTTCCTTCGGGCGCAACAAGCTCGCGCCCGCCATCAGCCCGGGGAAGACCTGGGAAGGTATATGGGGCGCACTTGTCGCGGTGCTGGTTTATGCGATCATTTGCGTCATGTGGATGAAGAGTTTTGTGATTCCCCCCTGGCCGATGTCGCCTGCTGCGGGAACACTGCTCGTAGTGCTGTTCTGGCTGTTGCTCGCAGCCGGAGGCATCATCGGGGACCTTCTGGAGTCACTGCTCAAGCGTGCGGCAGGGGTGAAGGACAGCGGGCACGTTTTGCCCGGCCATGGTGGCATTCTGGATCGCGTTGATGCGCTGCTGCCCATCCTACCGGCTGCTGCCCTTTTCTACCTTCGCTGAGGCCTCATGCGTCGAATTGCCATCCTTGGAGCCACTGGTTCAATCGGAAAAAGCGCCTTGGACGTGATTGCCAGGCACCCGGACCGCTTTGAGGCCTATGCGCTCACCGCGAACACCCGAGCAGAAGAGCTTGCGGAACTTTGCCGCCAGTTTCGCCCCAGGCTGGCCTGCATCGCAGACCCGGCGGCAGGCCCGTTGCTGCGCAAGCTGTTGCGGGATGCAGGTCTGAAAACGGAAGTATTGACCGGTGCGGAGAGTCTGGTTGAAGCTGCGACCCGCCCGGATGTGGACAGCGTTGTTGCCTCCATCGTCGGTGCTGCAGGACTATCTTCCAGCCTTGCTGCCGCTCACGCCGGGAAGCGCATTCTGCTGGCCAACAAGGAGGCGTTGGTGATGGCCGGCCCCATCTTCATGGATGCCGTCCGATCCGGAGGGGCCACGCTGCTCCCCATCGACAGCGAACATAACGCTATCTTCCAATGCCTGCCCCCTGAAGGTGGGTCGTTCCGTGACAGGGGCGTGAAAAAGGTATTGCTGACTGCGTCCGGCGGGCCATTCCGCCTGCGTGATCGTTCAACGATGCATGGCATTACGCCCGAAGAAGCCTGTGCGCACCCCAACTGGGTGATGGGGCGGAAAATCTCGGTTGATTCGGCGACCATGATGAACAAGGGACTCGAAGTCGTCGAGGCGCACTGGCTGTTTGGCGCAACCAGCAGCCAGATCGAGGTCGTGATCCATCCGCAAAGCGTAATTCACTCCATGGTGGAGTACGCGGACGCGTCGGTGATTGCGCAACTGGGGAATCCGGACATGCGCACTCCCATCGCGCAGGTCCTTGCCTATCCGGAGCGCATCGACTCCGGCGTCCGCTCACTCGACCTTGCGACGATAGGCACCCTTACGTTTGAGCGGCCGGATTTCAAGCGATTCCCCGCGCTGCGCATTGCTTACGACGCACTGGCTCACGGCGGAACGGCCCCTGCAGTGATGAACGCCGCGAATGAGGTCGCTGTGGCCGCGTTCCTGGATCGTCGGCTACCCTTCCTCCAGATCACCACAATCATCGAAGAGACAATCAACCGGCTCGGTGCGTTGCCGCTTCAATCTCTGGATGACGTGCTGGCAGCCGATCTCGCGGCGCGTGAGCACGCCTCCCAACTCATTTCCCGTGTCCAGTTGAGCGCCGCATGACGCTGCTGCTGACCAAGATTCTTGCGTTCTTTATTGCGCTTGGCGTATTGATCGTCATTCATGAACTGGGGCATTTTGCAGTCGCCCGCTTGTGCGGTGTAAAAGTCCTGCGGTTTTCGGTGGGATTCGGCAGAACGCTCTGGGTCCGTGCCTTCGGCAATGACAAGACCGAATGGGCAGTATCAGCGCTTCCCGTGGGCGGGTACGTCAAGATGCTGGATGAAAGGGAGGGGCAGGTTGCCGAGACTGAAGTCCACCGGGCATTCAATCGCCAGTCGGTATGGAAGCGATTTGCCATTGTGGCGGCCGGGCCTTCAGCCAACTTCGTACTGGCAATATTGCTGTACTGGATGTTGTTCATGGGCGGCGTCCATGAGGCCAAGCCCATTCTTTCTGCACCTGCGGCAGGTTCCCCGGCGGCGGCGGCGGGATTGCAGCGCGGAGACACGATCCGCTCATTGGACGATGAGCCTGTCCTGACATGGCAGGACGCGCGTTGGCGGATATTGCAATCGGCGATGGAAAGGCGTCCGGTGCGACTGGAAGTCCTGAACAGCCGGAATGAGTTGTCATGGCATGCTCTTGATCTGAGCGATTTCCCTGTTGACAAACTCGAAGGCGATCCGCTGTCGCGGATTGGCTTGCAGTTATTCCGTCCGGATGTTCCTCCGGTAATCGGGCGTCTGGCTGAGAATGACATTGGCGAAAAAGCGGGCCTTCTTCCGGGGGACCGCATCCTCAGCGCGGGCGGAACGCCGATCACGACCTGGGAAGAGGTGGTCAGTACCGTGAGTGCTCATCCTGACCAGAGCCTGGTTCTTGAAATTCAGCGCAATGGCGGAATTGTCATGATCAGCCTTGTACCCCGGGTCGTCGAGGGGGGCGATAACGGAAGACGCATCGGTCGCATCGGCGCCGCGCCGGCGATTCCTGAAAATGTTCTCAGCAGCCTGATGACTCTGGCTCGCTACGACGCGGCAACATCCGTGCGCATGTCTGTCACCAAGACCTGGGATACGGCAATTTTCACGCTGCGGATGATCGGAAAGATGATCGCTGGGGACGTGTCGCTACGCAATCTGTCAGGTCCACTGACGATTGCCGATTACGCCGGACAGTCAGCGCAGCTCGGACTGGCCCCGTACCTTTCGTTTCTGGCGCTCATCAGCATCAGCCTGGGGGTGCTAAACCTGCTGCCGATCCCCTTATTGGATGGTGGGCACTTGATGTATTATATGGTTGAGATTCTGAAGGGCAGCCCGGTATCAGAGCGGGTGATGGGAATGGGCCAGCGGGTGGGACTCACGCTGCTGCTTTTCCTGATGGCTTTTGCGTTTTACAACGATATCAATCGCGTCCTGGCTGGGTGAGGACCCATCCCATACATTTCCGGCCAGAGCGATCTGCCAATTGCGCCTGACCTTCGCTTCCACCGTGCGTTAGACCATGACAAAAATAGCACTGAAGCTGTATCTGCTTGCCGTTTCCCTTCTGCCGGCCGTCGCGCTCGCATTCGATCCATTTGTCATACGCGATATTCGCGTCGAAGGCATCCAGCGAATTGAAGCGGGCACCGTCTTCAACTACCTGCCGTTCAAGGTCGGTGAGACCATGACTGACGAAAAGGCCGCGCAGACGATACGAACGCTGTTTGCGACGGGCTTTTTCCAGGATGTCCGTCTTGAGGTCGAAAAGGATGTACTGATTCTGTTCCTCGAGGAACGTCCCGCCATTGCCACAATTGACTTTGTGGGCCTGAAGGAACTCAAGCCTGAAGATACAAAGAAGTCGCTGGGTGACTCGGGATTCCAGGAAGGGCGCATCTTTGACAAGGCAATGCTCGACCAGGCGGAGCAGGAAATCAAACGGGTCTACCAGTCACGGGGATATTATGCGAGCCAGGTAACCACGACTGTGACCCCACTTGATCGAAATCGCGTCGGGATCAATTTCGCGGTGCAGGAAGGTGAAGTTGCCAAGATTCGCGCAATCAATTTTGTCGGGAATCAGGTCTTCAAGGAACAGGACCTTCTGGAACTCATCACGTTGCGCACCCCGAACTGGATTAGCTGGATTACCAAGAACGACCAGTATTCAAAGCAGAAACTGTCCGCCGACCTGGATACCGTCCGGTCTTTTTACCTGAATCGCGGTTTTCTAGATTTCAACATCGATTCGACACAGGTCTCCATCACCCCTGACAAGCTCGACATCTACATCACGATCAATATCACCGAAGGCGAGAAATACTCAGTCAACGGCATCCAGTTCGGCGGAGACCTTTTGGTTCCTGAGGAAGATCTGCGAAAACTGGTCACACTGAAATCCGGCGAACCATTCAATCGGGAAAAACTGAACGAAAGCACAAAGGCCATCAGTGACAGGCTGGGTCGTGATGGATATGCCTTTGCCAACGTAAACGCCGTTCCGACCCTGGATCGCGACAAGCGCACGGCGGACTTCACAATCATGATCGATCCGGGACGACGGGTCTACGTCAGGCGAATCAATGTCGTGGGCAACACGCGCACGCGTGACGAAGTGGTGCGCCGGGAAATGCGCCAACTCGAGAATGCGTTCTACGACACCGAGAAGATCCAGAATTCGCGCAAGAGGCTGGAGCGGACGGCCTATTTCTCCGAAGTCGGCATCGAGACGCCGCCGGTGCAGGGTACTTCGGACCAGGTTGATGTTACGGTCAAGGTCAAGGAGCAGCCTACCGGCGCCTTGCTGCTCGGGCTGGGCTTTTCCTCGTCCGAGAAAGTCGTGCTGCAGGGTTCGGTGTCCCAGAACAACCTGCTTGGAAGCGGCAACAGCCTGTCTGTGGGCGCCAATACCAGCAAGGTCAATACCAATATATCCCTGTCCTTTACCGACCCCTATTACACCGTGGATGGTGTGAGCCGCGGTTTCGACGGGTACTTCCGTAAATCTGATCCGACCTCTCTGAGGCTTGGTAATTACCGGACACAGGCCCTGGGCGGAGGTATTCGCTTTGGATATCCGGTGACTGATATTGACCGGATTTCGCTCGGATTGAGCACGGAGCTGACAAAACTGGAGACCTTCCCAGACAGCCCGCAAAAGGCCCTTGATTTCGTAAGCAACTACGGTGATTCCTACTCAACTTTGCTTGCGACCGCGGGGTGGCTGCAGGACAGCAGAGACAGCGCGATATGGCCGACCAACGGACGCTTGCAACGCCTGACCACTGAAACTGCAGTACCGCCCGGCACCTTGCATTACTTCCGTGCGCAGTATCAGAATCAATGGTTCCATTCGTTCACGCGCAACCTGACCTTGCGGCTGAATGGAGAATTAGGCTATGCCACCGGTTATGGTGGCAAGCCGTTGCCTTTCTTCAAGAACCTTTACGCCGGCGGAGCAACTTCGGTGCGCGGTTACGACACCAATTCCCTTGGTCCACATGACACAACGGGAGTCGCGCTTGGCGGAACAAGGCGCATTGTGGGCAATGCAGAATTGCTGTTCCCGGTGCCTGGACAGGGGAATGACCGGTCGATGCGCTTCAGCGTGTTCATGGATGGTGGCCAGGTATTCGGTGATGGCGTCAAGACATCATTCGCCGATATGCGCTACTCGGCCGGCGCTGGATTTGCGTGGAACTCGCCTTTTGGTCCGATGAAGCTCAGCATTGGCACTCCGCTGAACAAGAAAGAGGGCGATAACATACAAAGGTTGCAGTTCCAGCTTGGCCAGATTTTCTAGGTGAACCCGTGGCGGGCAAAAAAGCCTGGGTACGGTGTTATGGCCTTAATTTGCAACGTGTTCTTCGTGTAACGGTATAATCCCCAGTTGTTAATCGCGTTGACCCGCAGGAGAAGATGTTGAACCGCAACCGTATCATGCTGTTGTCATGGATTTGCGCCATCGGGCTGTTCGGAACGGTCTTTTCCGTATCCGCGTCGGCCCAAGGCAGGATCGGTTTCGTCAATCTGGATCGGATCCTGCGCGATGCCGCACCTGCGGTACGCGCCCAGAAAAAGATCGAGGCGGAATTTTCCAAGCGAGATCAGGATATCTCCAAGCTGGCAGAGCAGCTCAAGCGCTCCCAGGATGCATTCCAGAAAAACGGCCCAACGATGTCAGAGTCGGATCGACGCAACAAGGAACGTGAAATAACCGACCTTGATCGGGATATCCAGCGCCGCCAGAGGGAGTTTCGCGAAGACCTGAACCAGCGTCGCAATGAGGAGCTTGCTGGTGTGCTCGAACGCGCCAACCGTGCAGTGCGACAGATTGCCGAGTCGGAGAAGTACGACATCGTCTTCCAGGAGGCGGTGTGGGCCGATCCTCGCATCGACATCACCGACAGGGTAATCAAGGCACTGGACGACACCAAGCCGGCTGCAAAATAAGCCGGAGCCATGGCGGCCGTGGCGACTGACCCTGTCCGGCTGACCGATCTCGTTGCCCGTCTGGGAGGCGAGTTGCTGGGCAAAGACATCACTGTAGGTCGCGTGGCAAGCCTGCACAACGCCGGGCCTGGTGACATTGCCTTTCTCAGCCAGCAGCGGTACCGGAATCTGATTGCCTCGACAAGCGCGGGGGCCCTCATCCTGCCGCCCTCCCTTCGGGATGCCACTGCGCTGTCGCGCATCATCTGCGATGATCCCTACCTCTATTTTGCGGAAGTATCCCGGCTGTTCTCGCCACCAGAACCTGTCATTGCCGGCATTCATGCATCCGCAGTCGTCGAGCAGGGGGCCATCATTGCCGCTACGGCTCAAATCGGCCCCTTTGTTTGTATCGCCCAGGGAGCAAGGGTCGGGGACGGAACGGCAATTGGCCCAGGCTGTTTCATCGGAAAGAATGCCGTTATCGGCGCACGGGGCCGCGTGTATGCCAATGTTGCCGTGTATCACGACTGCATCGTTGGTGACAACGTGATCATCCATTCCGGAGCGGTCGTTGGTGCAGACGGATTCGGAATGGCCCAGAAGGACGGCAAGTGGCTGAAAATTCCCCAGACCGGACGGGTAATCATCGGCAATGATGTCGAGATCGGCGCTAACACGACCATAGATCGTGGCGCACTTGACGACACAGTCATTGAAGATGGCGTGAAGTTCGACAACCAGATACAGATTGGTCACAACGTCCGGATCGGCGCCCATACCGCCCTGGCCGGATGTGTGGGAGTTGCCGGCAGCGCGCACATTGGAAGCCAATGCACGGTTGGCGGTGGCGCGGTGATTCTCGGCCACCTGGAAATTGCGGATCATGTGCACATATCAGCCGCAACGCTGATTACGAAAACCATTTCGAAACCGGGAACTTATACCGGCGCTTATCCATTCAGCGAGCACAGGCAGTGGAGTCGTTCAGCCAGCGTATTACGCCACCTGGATGAGCTTGCGCGCAGGATTGATGCGTTTGAAGTACCTTCATCAGCAACAAAAACCACCCGCAAGCCCCGGAAAGGCGCGCCAGTCAGGCCTGCCAAAGCCGGACCCGTACGGAAAAAGGGCTAGACCATGGATATCCACGAGATTCTTGAATACCTTCCCCATCGCTATCCGATCCTGCTGGTAGACAGGGTGCTGGAATGCGAACCGGGAAAACACATTGTGGGTATCAAGAATGTCAGCATCAATGAGCCGTTTTTCCAGGGGCATTTTCCCCATCATCCGGTGATGCCTGGCGTACTGATCATCGAGGCGTTGGCACAGGTTTCAGCGATTCTCTCGTTCAAGACCCTGGGCAACAAGCCTGACGACAAGTCAGTCTATTATTTCGTCGGTATCGATGAGGCGCGCTTCAAGCGTCCGGTAATGCCTGGAGATCAATTGAGACTGGAGGCGACGTTGGAGCGCAATGTTCGCGGCATATGGAAGTTTGCCGCGCAGGCCAAAGTTGGCGAAGTTGTTGCCGCAGAGGCCAAGCTGATGTGCACCGTACGAGCCCTATGATCCATCCGGCCGCCATTATCGATCCTCGAGCGAGGGTAGCCGACGGCGTCAGGATAGGCGCCTATTCCGTGATCGGCCCCGATGTTGAAATTGACGAAGGAACATCCATCGCGGAGCATGTGGTTGTCGAGGGGCCCACCCGCATTGGAAAGAACAACCGTTTTTTTCCGTTCTCGTCCATCGGTGCTTCTCCACAGGACAAGAAGTATGCAGGCGAACCCACAACACTGGAAATCGGCGATGGCAATACCGTCCGCGAGTTCTGCACCTTTAATCGCGGCACCTCGCAGGACGCCGGCGCAACACGGCTTGGCAACGACAACTGGATCATGGCGTACGTGCATCTTGCGCATGATTGCCAGATCGGCAATCACACCATTTTTGCCAATAACGCCCAGTTGGCAGGGCATGTGCACGTTGGCGACTACGCCATCCTTGGCGGATTCACCGTGGTTCACCAGTTCGTGCATATTGGCGCACATGCCATTACCGCGATGGGCAGTATTCTGCTTCAGGACGTGCCGCCCTATGTGACTGCAGCGGGCAACACTGCGCGCCCCTTCGGAATCAACTCCGAGGGACTGAAGCGCCGGGGCTTTTCTCCCGAGGCCATCGCGCGGCTGAAGTCGGCTTACAAGACGATCTACAAGTCTGGTCTTTCCCTTGCAGATGCAAAGAGTGAATTATCGGCTCTTACCTCGCAAGCGCCGGAGTTGCTGCCGCTGGTGGCATTCCTGCAGAGATCGGGTCGCGGCATCATACGGTGAGCCAGGATTCCGCACCGCTGATTGGCATGGTGGCAGGAGAGGCCTCAGGAGACTTCCTCGGGGCGCATCTCATTGCTGCCCTGCGCAAACGCCTGCCAAAGGCACGATTCGCGGGCATCGGCGGCCCCGGCATGGAGGCAGCCGGCTTCGATGCCTGGTTTCCGATGGAACGCCTTGCGGTGCGTGGTTACGCTGAGGTGCTGCGTCATTACGCCGGCATTGTTTCCATTCGGCGAAAGCTGGCAAGGCGCATGCTTCAGGAGCGACCGGCGTTGTTCATCGGCATTGATGCGCCTGACTTCAACATCTCCCTGGAAACCAGCCTCAAGAAACAGGGTGTGCGGACAATGCATTACGTCAGTCCCTCGGTATGGGCCTGGCGTGGCGGACGCATGCGCACGATCAGTCGTGCGGTCGACCGGATGCTCGTGCTGTTCCCTTTCGAGGAAGAGTTGTATCGCAGGAGAGGCGTCCCCGTGACCTATGTGGGGCATCCTCTTGCTGATGTCATACCCGACGCGGATCAGACCGCCTCGGCCCGGGAACAATTGCGCATTCTGTCAGGACAAAGCGTTGTTACCCTGCTTCCAGGCAGTCGTCAATCGGAGCTGAAATACATGGCTGCCACGTTCATTCGTACCGCAAAGCTGATCGCGATGCGCCGACACGGAATCCGTTTTCTCGTCCCCTTGGTGAGTCGTGAGACCCGTGAAATTTTCGAGACGGCGCTTTATGCCGAGGAAGCGGAAAGTCTGCCGCTGACCATCCTGTTCGGCCATTCGCGTGATGCCATTTCCGCCGCCGATGCGGTTCTGGTTGCAAGCGGTACAGCGACGCTCGAAACAGGGCTTTACCGCAAGCCCATGGTCATTGCGTACCGAATGGCGGAAACAAGCTGGCGCATCATGTCGCGGATGCGCTACCAGCCATGGGTCGGTCTGCCCAATATCATTGCAGGTGAATTTCTGGTCCCTGAGTTGCTGCAACAGGATGCCACCCCGGAAAATCTTGCCCAGGCCATGATCAATTCCCTCACTGATCCGGTGGTTCGGCGGCGTCTGCCTGAAAAACTCGCGGCAATCCATCGTCTGCTGAAACAAAACACTGCGGAGCGTGCGGCGGACGCGGTACTGCAATGCATGAACTGACAGTGGATTTTGTTTGCGGAGTCGATGAGGCGGGAAGAGGGCCTCTGGCCGGACCCGTGTATGCAGCCGCTGTCATATTGGATCCCGACAGGCGCATTGCAGGGCTTGCGGACTCAAAAGCACTCACCGCGGGCCAGCGCGAGCGAATATCCGAGGAAATACGCGCCAATGCGCTGGCATGGGGAGTGGCCTGTGCCAGCGTGGAGGAGATCGACCGGCTCAATATCCTGCAGGCATCATTGTTGGCGATGCGTCGTTCTGTTGCACTGCTCTCAGTCCGTCCGGTGAAAGCACTGGTGGACGGAAATCGCGATCCGCGGCTGGGCTGCCTGACCGAAACCATCGTCAAAGGTGATGCTACTGTGCCGGCAATTTCTGCGGCTTCAATCCTGGCCAAGGTTGCGCGCGATGCCGAGATGCTGCGGCTGCATGTCTTGTATCCGGCCTATGGTCTGGATCGGCACAAGGGTTATCCCACCGCATATCACCTTGCGGCGATCCGGGAGCATGGCGTATGTGAAATTCATCGCCGCAGCTTTGGCCCTGTCCGACGCGTGCTGGAAGAGGGTCTTGGAAGATGAAGCACATCCTGTCCCGGGAGAACCCGCAACTGAAGATTCTGGCAAAGCTGGCAACTTCCATCCGCGAACGACGCAATACGGGTCTGACCCTGCTTGACGGAGATCACCTCATTGCAGCCTATGCCGAAAGTGGCGGGATAGCCGATATTCTCGCGATTGGTGAAACGGCACTGACGCGACCGCAGCAAAAAGCCCTGTTTGAGCGCTGTCCGTCACGAACACAACTCGTGCTTGGCGACCGGTTGCTTGAATCGATCTCACAGGTTGCTTCCGCTTCGGGGATCGTCGCGGCCATACCAATTCCGGAGCCCGGGCCCTGGCCGGAACTGGCCGAGACCTGCCTGCTTCTGGAAGGCATACAGGATCCGGGAAATCTGGGTACGGTGCTACGCACGGCGGTCGCGGCTGGCTTGCGGCATGTTGCACTTTCCGGTGGCTGCGCCGCGGCCTGGGCTCCCAAAACCATTCGGGCCGGGATGGGCGCTCATTTCCGTGTCCATCTGCATGAGAATGCCGATCTTGTGTCGTTGGCGTGCAAATTCTCCGGAAAGGTGGTTGCAACCGAGCCGAGGGCCGAAAGGAAGCTATATGCCTCGGACCTTCGTGGCCCCATTGCTTGGCTTTTCGGAAATGAAGGGGCCGGATTGACACCGGCTTTGTCACGCTGCGCGAGTGACCATCTTGCCATCCCCATGCCCGGCGAGGCCGAATCACTGAACGTCGCCGGTGCAGTCGCAGTGTGCCTGTTCGAGCAGGTTCGCCAGAAAACTCAGTAGGTCTTGCGCCCGATCTTCAGGTCCTGCATGAGTGTCGTGGCAATTTCCTCAATGGATTTTGTCGTCGAACTCAGCCAACGTATGCCTTCCCGGCGCATCAGAAGTTCTGCCTGCCCAACTTCATGTCGGCAGTTTTCAAGGCTTGCATAGTGACTGTCCGGCCGGCGCTCGGTGCGTATCTCATGCAGGCGCTCCGGAGCGATGGACAGCCCATAAAGCTTCGATCGATGCAAAGCAACGGCCTCCGGCAGCTTCATCCGCTCAAAATCCTCTGGAATGAGTGGACAGTTCGCGGCCCTGATGCCGAACTGCAGCGCGAGATAAAGACAGGTTGGTGTCTTGCCGCTGCGCGAGACACCAACCAGGATGACATCCGCCTTGCTGAACTCCCTGGCCGACACTCCATCATCATGAGCCAGTGAAAAATTAACCGCCTCAATGCGATTCTGGTATTCCTTGACGTCCATGGCGCTGTGTGACCGCCCCACAGTGTGCGTCGATTTGACGCCCAATTCGGACTCCAGCGGACCAAGGAATCGCTCAAAAAAATCCAGCACAAAGGCATCGGCCCGGTGAATCGCGCCACGAATCTCTTCGTTGATGAGTGTCGTGAACACGACCGGCCGGCCATTGCCGCTGCGTGCAACTTCACCAATTCGCTCGACGCAGGCCTGGGCTTTTTCGACCGAGTTGATAAATGGAACGATTATCTGATGAAACTCGATTCCTTCGAATTGGGTCAAAAGGCTGTGGCCGAGCATTTCTGCCGTAATGCCGGTGCCATCAGATACGAAAAATACCGTGCGCCCGAGGTGCTTTGACATGGGGAGTACCGATTCTGGGCAGCCTGTGGAGGTACAAGACCGGGCTGCGTGAGTGTTGATCGAAAGGTAAAATACTTCCTTTCCGCGTGCGCTTCAATAGCAAGGACAACAAATGGCAGACAGTTTGAATATTCTGGATTTCCGGTCCCTGCGCATGCACGACGTGGATCGCGTTGGCGGCAAGAACGCATCCCTCGGGGAAATGATCAGCCAGCTCGAGCAGTCGGGAATTCGCGTCCCGGGAGGCTTTGCAACTACTGCCCATGCCTATCGTGCTTTCCTGGCCAGTGGTGGCCTGAAGGATCGCATTGACGCCAGACTGCATGGGCTGGATGCCAGCGATGTAGAGGCACTCGCGCGTTGTGGCAAGGAGATTCGCGGCTGGATACTCGATATGCCCTTCCCGGCGGGCTTGAGGAAAGAGGTCGAGGCGGCCTACGCCGGACTGGCGCTGGGAGAAGGCGCTACTGTTGCCGTGCGTTCCAGCGCCACGGCCGAAGATCTGCCTGACGCATCATTTGCCGGTCAGCAGGAGACCTTTCTCAACATCAGTGGGGTCGACAATGTCATCGAGGCAATGAAGCATGTGTTTGCCTCTTTGTATAACGATCGCGCCATTTCCTATCGGGTGCACAAGGGTTATGACCATTCGGCGGTAGCGCTTTCGGCCGGCGTACAGCGCATGGTCAGAAGCGACCTGGGCGCAAGCGGCGTGATGTTCACGCTTGATACCGAGTCTGGTTTTCAGGACGTCGTGTTCATCACTGCTTCCTGGGGGCTTGGGGAAATGGTGGTGCAGGGCGCCGTCAATCCGGACGAGTTCTACGTACACAAGCCGACGCTGCGTGCGGGGCATGCCTCGATCCTTCGCCGGGGGCTGGGCAGCAAGGCCAGCAAAATGGTATTTGGCGACTCTGCGCAGGCAGGCCGCTCCGTGAAAACCCTGGATGTTGCAGAGATGGATCGCAATCGCTTTTGCCTCGATGATGCGGATATCCTCGAACTGGCCCGATTCGCACTGAAAATCGAGGAACATTACGGCCGGCCCATGGACATCGAATGGGGCAAGGACGGCAATGACGGGAAGATCTACATCCTCCAGGCACGTCCCGAAACTGTAAAGTCCCAGAAATCGGCCTCCAATCAGGAACGCTACCGCATTCGGAAAACCTCCGAATTGCTCGCTTCCGGGCGTGCCATTGGGCACAAGATCGGCGCGGGCGCAGTGCGCATCGTGCGTGACGCCAGCGAAATGGGGAAGGTGCAGGCCGGCGACATTCTGGTTACTGACATGACCGACCCCAACTGGGAGCCTGTCATGAAGCGCGCGGCAGCCATTGTCACAAATCGGGGCGGCCGTACCTGCCATGCGGCGATCATCGCCCGGGAACTCGGCATACCCGCTGTCGTAGGATGTGGTGATGCAACGCGGATCCTGCGGGACGGAGAACCAGTAACCGTATCCTGCGCCGAAGGAGATACCGGCCATGTCTACAAGGGAGTGCTCGAATTTGAGGTAAGTTCAAGGCTTACCGGGGAAATGCCCCAGTGTCCGGTCAAGATATCGATGAACATCGGCAACCCGAATCTGGCATTCGAATTCCAGAGCCTGCCGAACAACGGTGTCGGCCTTGCCCGGCTGGAATTTGTCATCAACAACATGATCGGCATCCATCCGCAGGCGGTGCTTGAGTATCCGAAGCTGCCGGACGACCTGAAGCGGGACGTCGACAAGGCAGCGCGTGGCTATGCATCGCCACGAAAATTCTTTGTCGAGAAGATGGTGGAAGGCGTCGGCACGATTGCCGCGGCTTTCTGGCCCAAGCCGGTCATCGTGCGTTTGTCTGATTTCAAGTCGAACGAATATCGGAAACTGCTGGGAGGGGCACGCTACGAGCCTGAGGAAGAAAATCCCATGCTCGGATTCCGCGGGGCATCACGATATATCGCCTCGGCGTTCCGTGAATGCTTCCGCATGGAATGCGAAGCCATGCGCAGGGTACGCAATGAACTTGGCCTGACCAATGTCGAGATCATGATTCCATTCGTGCGCACGCTGAACGAGTCGCGTCAGGTCATTGAATTGCTCGCAGCCAACGAACTCAAGCGCGGAGAAAACGGCCTGCGACTGATCATGATGTGCGAGTTGCCCGCCAACGCCTTGCTTGCGGAGGAGTTCCTTGAGCACTATGATGGTTTTTCGATCGGCTCCAATGACCTGACCCAGCTGACTCTCGGGCTGGACCGGGATTCCGGTCTGGTGGCTGACGCATTCGATGAACGCAATCCGGCAGTAAAAGCCCTGTTGCGCATGGCCATAAAGGCCTGCCGCAAGCAGGGAAAGTACGTGGGGATTTGCGGGCAGGGTCCATCGGACTACCCGGATTTTGCCGCCTGGCTGGTTCAGGAGGGCATCGAGAGCATTTCGCTGAATCCGGATACCGTAGTCGACACCTGGCTTGCGCTTGCTGCTTCTAAGGGGCCCGGTGCTTCTGAATTGAGCGTCAAGTAAGCCTGGATCAGGCGCGCCGCGCGCGCAAGAGGCGTTGCTGCTCGCGCTGCCAGTCCTTTTTCTTTTCATCCTCGCGTTTGTCGAACTGCTTCTTGCCTTTGGCCAGCCCGATTTCCAGTTTGATCCTGCCCTTGGAAAAATGCAGGTTGATTGGCACCAGGGTATAGCCGGCGCGTTCAACTTTGCCGATCAGTTTGCGGATTTCCTCTGCATGCAGCAGCAGTTTGCGTGTGCGCGTCGGATCGGCCTTGATGTGCGTCGAGGCGGATGTCAGCGGACTAATGTGTGCGCCGATCAGGAACACCTCGCTGCCCCTGACAATGACGTAGGCTTCCTTCAGCTGTGAACGGCCGGCCCGGATGGATTTCACCTCCCATCCTTCCAGGGACAGTCCCGCCTCGAAGCGTTCCTCGATGAAATAGTCGTGAAACGCCTTGCGGTTCTCGATGATGCTCACGCTGCTGCCTTTTCGTTAGAATCAATCATTTTACAGTCAGAGGCACATGGCTACTGTCCAACGGTCAATCCTGGTCGAATACAGTGCGGACGAAATGCGCGCGCTGGTCGAGGATATCGGGTCCTATCCTGAGTTTCTGCCCTGGTGTGGTGGTACTGCGATCGTATCGCGCGATGACACGAGGACGGTGGCGACCATAAGTATTGATTATCGGGGGATCCGGCAGGACTTCACCACCGAGAATCTCACCTCTCCGGGGAGTGGCATCCGCATTCGACTGGTCTCCGGCCCGTTCCGGAAGCTGGAAGGTGAGTGGTTGTTCAAGGCACTGGCGCCACAGGCATCCAAAGTCTCGCTGAATCTGGAGTATGAGTTTTCCGGGCGCCTGCTGGATACTGTCCTGGGACCGGTTTTCCACTACATCACTGACAGCATGGTTGAAGCCTTCGTGAAGCGCGCAGAGGCGATTTACGGTCCGCGATGAGCGCATACATTGGCATTGAGGTCGTCTATGCGCTTCCATCGCGACAGGTCGTCCGGTCGCTGAGCCTTACGCAGGGAGCAACGGCATTGTCGGCCGTGGTCGAAAGCCGCTTGTCGGAGGAGTTTCCCGAGATCGTCCCGGAGGCCGCTCAGCTGGCCTGCTTCGGAAAATTGATTGGTCGGGATGCTGTTCTGCGGGACGGAGATCGGGTCGAAATCCTCAGGCCGTTGCTGGCCGACCCGAAGGAAGCACGCCGCCGCAAGGCTGAAACGCAGGCTGCCGGAAAAAAATTGCGCTGAAGTGCTGCCAGTCTCCTAATTGCACCAATCCTGGACCGCTTTGCGGGTACGGGCTGTTTCCTGCTCGATTTGGGCATCATCCAGAATGAC
>CAIYPG010000164.1 GCA_903928055.1 uncultured beta proteobacterium
ATTATTTCAATTATTGTTATCAGCGTGTTTCAGCTTCAAAGCTGCTTTACCGCTGCATCGCACTCTGGTTGTCCTGCAATCTGACAGAATGCCGCCACCCGCAGGACTGAATGATACGACGTCCGGCCACAAACCCGTCGCAGGCTTCAAATGAATGGCGGAACCGGACATGGAGGAGACACCGTCATGCCCGCCGTCCATGCTGCATTCCATTATTCCATCGTGCTGTGCGCAGCCCTCGGCGCCCTGTCTCAAGGTGAGGCCATGGCCCAGGGCGCCGATGCCTGGCCCTCCAGGCCGGTGACGATGATCATCCCCTTCCCCTCGGGCGGCTCCACCGAGGTGGAGTTCCGCTACTACGTGAACAAGCTCACCGAGAGCCTCGGCAGACCCTTTGTGTTCGACTACAAGGCTGGCGCCGGCTCCATGATCGGCACGGCATTCGTGGCCAAGGCGCCGCCGGATGGCTACACGCTGCTTGGCACCACCTCCAGCTATGGCGTGCTGCCCTCGACCTATCCGGACCTGCCCTACGATCCGCTCAAGGATCTGATCCCCGTTTCGCAGATGACCAAGAAGTCCAGCATCATCGTGGTCGCGGCACACCTGCCGGTGAAGAACATTCCCGAACTGGTTGCCTATGCGAAGGCCAATCCGGGCAAGCTCAACCACGCCACCTCGGGCTCTGGCGGCGGACCGCACCTGCGCGCCGAGTGGCTGTACAAGCTCGCCGGCATCAATGTCACGTTCGTGCATTACAAGGGCACGGGGCAGATGACGCTTGATGTCGTCGCGGGACGCGTGGACTCGGTGATCACCCTGCCCACATTGGCCATGCAGCACATCAAGTCGGGCAAGCTGCGCGTCATCGCGGGAACCGGCGAGGAACGCAATCCACTGCTGCCTGATGTGCCCACCGTTTCCGAACAGGGCTTCCCCACATTCGAATACTCGAACTGGGCCGGCGTGTTCGCACCGGGCCGCACGCCACCCGCGATCATCAACAAGCTGAACACGGAGCTGGCGAAGGTCGCGAAGAATCCGGAGATCGCGCAAAAGCTCGGCGAAGATGGCAACATCATGGTCGGCAGCACTCCGGAGCAATTCCGCAAGGTCATCATTTCCGACATCGCCATCGTGAGAAAAATGGTGCAGGAAACCGGGGTGAAGCTGGAACAATAGGCTGACGACAGAACAGCACAACAGTCGGCCGTTAAGCGCGACGACCAATCAAGGAGGAATGACATGCCTTACCTGACATCCAGCGGCGTTCGCCTGTATTACGAGGAAACCGGCCACGGCAGCAAGGGCCGCACGCCCATCCTGTTCGTCCATGAATACTCCGGCGACTACACGAGCTGGGAGCCGCAGGTGCGGCACTTCAGCCGCAACTACCGCTGCATCACTTTCAATGCCCGCGGCTATCCGCCTTCCGACGTGCCGCGCCCGGTCTCGAAGTATTCGCAGCGCATCGCGGTGGATGACGCCAGGGCGGTGCTTGACCACCTGGGCATCCGCAAGGCGCACATCATGGGCTGCTCCATGGGCTCGCAGACCACGCTGTTCTTCGGCCTGACCTATCCGCGCCTCGCCAAGTCACTCACGCTGATCGGCATCGGTACCGGCGCCGATCCGGCGAATGCGAAGGTGTTCCGGCGCGACACCGAAGCCAAGGCGAAGCTCATGGAGGAAGGCGGCCTTGCCGCGGCCTTCAAGCTGGTGCGCGTGGCAGCCAACCGCGTGCAGCTAAAGGACAAGAATCCGCGCGCCTGGGACGAATTCTGCAAACGCTACATGGAGCACTCTGCACTGGGCTGCGCGAACATCACGCGCGGCGTGCAGATGCACCGCCCCGCCCTGCACACGCTGGAACGCAAGCTGAAAGCCCTGAAGGTGCCGGTACAGGTCATCGTCGGCGACGAGGATCCGGGTGCGCTCACCGCCGGCGTCTACATCAAGACCATATGCCCGTCGGCGCGCCTGCTGGTGGCGCCGGCCACCGGACATCTGGTGAACAACGAGGAACCGGAACTGCTCAACGCGCTGAGCGAATCGTTCTATGCGCAGGTGGACACGGGGCGCTGGAAGCCGCGGAAGGTTTAGAACCGGCGGGATTGCCGTCCGCCCTTCGGCAGGCTCAGGATCACCACGAACGGAATAACCGGAACAACCACCAACCGTTCGCCCTGAGCCTGTCGAAGGGTGAACGGTCACAAAACGCTACTCCGGCTTGATTCCCAGGCGCTTGATCAGCGCACCCCAGCTTTCGGTCTCGCGCTTGATATAGGCGTTCATGTCGTCCACCGAGCCGCCTTCCATGATCATTCCGAACGACTCCAGGCGTTCGCTGGCCGCCTTGTCCGACATGAGCTTGTTCATCGAGGAGTTCAGCGCAGTCAGGATGGACCGTGGCGTGCCGGTGGGCGCGACGACCCCAAACCAAGTCGCGGCCTCGAAGCCCGGATAGGTCTCGGAGATGGCCGGCACATCCGGCAGATAGGGAACGCGCTTCGCCGCGGTCATCGCAATCACCTTCAGCTTCCCCGTCTTGACGTGGGGCAGCATGATCACCGGCGAGGACAGCATGAGTTCGATGCGATTGCCGAGCACATCGGTCAGTGCCTGGGCATTGCCCTTGTACTGCACCGCGGTGAACTGCGTGCCCGATGCAAACTCCAATTGCTTCAGTGCAAAGTGCGTGGGTGTGTTCTCACCCGGCAGGCCGACATTGAGCTTGCCCGGATTCGCCTTGGCATAGGCCAGCAGTTCCTTGAGGCTGCTCGCCGGCACCGATGGATGGGCAAAAATGCCGTACGGGTTCGTGGCCAGCTTGATGACGCCGGTCAAGTCCTTTTCCGGGTTGTAGGGCAATTGCTTGAAGAGGTGCTGGTTGACGGCGACCGCAGCAGCCGTGGTCAGCAGCAGCGTGTAGCCATCGGGCGCGGACTTGGCAACGATGTCGGCGCCAATGATGGTGCTGGCGCCCGGCTTGAAGTCGAGCAAGACGCTGCCTGGCAGTCCTTCGGAAGCCTTCTGTGCGGCGGCGCGCGCCAGCGTGTCGGTCGGACCGCCGGCATCATAGGGCACGACGAGGCGTATCGGCTTGTTCGGGTAGGCCTGTGCACCGGCCGTGGACGACACAGCCATCAGCATGGCGTACGTAGCGAACAACAGCAAAGCACGTTTTTTCACAGCATCCTCCTCCAGGATATTCAAGACCCTGCTCCAGATGCGGATCATAGGCGGCGCGCCCCGGGGGCGTCGATATGCCGAAGCCAAATTGCGCATTCGGCTTTATTGCACAATCCCCTCATCCCAACCCTTCTCCCCAGGGAAAAGGACTTTACTTCCCTCTCCCCGGGGGAGAGGGACGGAGGGTGAGGGAGGTTTTATTGATTTGAAATCGTGCCCACGACCGCACTACGACTCTTCTGCTTTGATCTTGCCTTCGCGGATCACCTTGCCCCAGCGCACGTTCTCGGTGGCGATGAACCTGCGGAACTCGTCCTGGGTGCTGTTCACGACGATGGTGCCGTCGGCTTCGATTTTCCTGACGACGGTCGGATCCTTGCCGGCCTCGACGAACATCTCGTTGAGTTTCTTCGTGAAGGCAGCGGGCACTTTCGATGGCGCCACCAGCCCCACCCAGCTCACGAACTCATAACCGGGCACGGCCTGCTCGGCAATGGTCGGCACATCCGGAAAGGCCGGGCTGCGCGTGAGGCTGGTCATGCCGAGCACCTTCAGCTTGCCCGCCTTGACGCTGGCCATGCCGGTCACCGGTGTCACCGCGGTCACGTGGATGCGTCCGGCCATGAGGTCAATCAGGCGCTGGCTGGCCTGCTTGTAGTGCACGTAGGTGACCTGGGTCTTTGCCATGGAGTGCAGCAGCGCGCCGGGCATGTGCGAAGAGCCGCCCAGCCCGGCCGTGCCCCAGTTCAGTTCGCCGGGGTGGCTGCGCGTGTAGTCGATGTAGTCCTTCGCGTTCCTGAATGGCGCGGAAGGGTGCACCACCAGCAGGAACACGTGCTTGGTCATCAGCGTGATTGGAGCGAAGTCGCGGATGATGTCGTAGGACACGTCGTTCATGTGATGCGAGGTGGTCAGCGCCGAGGTTGCACCATGCAGCGTGTAACCATCAGGCGTCGCCTTGGCGACATAGGCAATGCCGATCGTGCCGCCCCCGCCGCCCTTGTAGTCGATCAGGAACTGCTTGCCGGTCTTCTCGAGGATGGCCTGACCATACAGCCGGAACTCCACGTCGATGGAGCTCGTTCCGGAACTGGCCAGCATGATGGTCACCGGCCTCGATGGATACGACTCCACCGTTTCCTGTGTCTGTGCCTGCGCCACGCCCGGGGCCAATGCCGCAGTCATTGTCGCTGCCAGCATCGCGCCGGACGCGGCAACCCGCTTCAGGTGCCGCATGCGTCCTCACTCCTTTTTTGCAACGCTTCTTTGACGCTTCAACAATCCATCTCAATGGCTCTGGTGCCTTCGCGCGACCTCTTTCCCTCGCCCCAACTTCTCCCCCCCGGGGGAGAAGTGCCGGGGATGAGGGAAAATCTAGTCTTCGTAGCCGAGTTCTTTCGCCCCGCGCGCCACCAGTTCGTCCCATTTTTCCGGCAGCTTCACTTCGGCATTCACCACCTTCTTGCCGATGGAGGTCTGCATCCACAGGTTGTGCGTGGGATGCGTGCCGCCGGCAACGATGATGGCGAAGTTCTCCGGCTTTGCCGTGACCGGCCACGGATCGTCGTACGGCGGCATGATGCCCGACCGCGTCATCCACGAGATCAGCCCTGCGCTTTCCAGGTCGGCCACCGGAATGCGTGCGTGCTGCCACAGGAACTCCTTGATGGTCTTCTTCGTCCAGCCGATGCCGGCCAGTTGCCGCGCAATCGGCCGTGACATGACCAGAATGCCCGGCGTGCCTTCCTTCCAGGCCGCGTGCTGGTTGGCGTTGTAGACCCTCATGTACGAGGCCAGCCGGCGCAGGCTTGCCTCGGCCTCGAACTCCAGCGTTTCAGTGCCGATGCCGCGGCGGATGATGTTGTCCGCGCCGGAACAGACATTGACGCTGACGCTGTTCGTGCCCGGTGCCTGCCCGAAGCGCTCGGTATTGAAAGGCTCCCAGCCTTCGGGCAGGCCTTCCTCGTCTTCGGCAAATACGGCATTCGTGTAACGCATGTGGCCGAACATCGCCATCGTGCCCACACCGGGCAGCGCACCGCCGACGTTCTGCTGCAGCAGACGCAGCGCGCGTCCGATGCTGGCGCCGGCCGGATTCTTGGGGTCCGGGCCGACCAGGCCGAAGCCGTGGTTGATGCGTATCTGCCGGGACACGGGACCGCTCACCACCGCAGCCGGGAAGCAACTGCTCGAAGTGGCCTGCCAGCCGCCGTGGTCCAGCGCCGGGTCGAATACCGCACGCACCGTGGCCTCGAGCACCGGCAGGTACTCCGGCCGTCCTCCCGCCATGGCCAGCGTGACGGCCAGCGTTTCCATGGTGACCATGCCGCCGCGCGGCTGGAACTTGCCAATTTCGGTATCGGCAGGAATGTCCGTGCCCTGCATGATCCACTCGACACGTTTCACCGTCGGCGGAATCAGCGGCAGTCCGTCACCCCAGCGGCGCTTCAGGAAGGTGGTGTTGAAATTGGCAAAGGATTCGTCGGGATCAGCCCCCGGCACCTTGATCATCGGCAGCTTCTTCGCCACCTTCGTCTGCTCCGGCGCCTGCCAGCTTCTGAGGCCTTCGACGAACTTCATGAAGTCGCGTTCCACGGCGCTGATGTCGCTCTCGACCAGGAACATGTCGATGGGAAACACCACCATGGGAATGTCCGCCGCGAAGCCCAGGCCCGCGACCGAATTGCGCACCACGCCGACGAAATCACTCCGGGTCAGGACAACCGTCGGGATGCCCTTTTGTTCGATTTTGGCGGCAGCACGGCCGCACTCGGTGGAGCACCGCCCTCAGGCGGCGTTGCCGACAATGACCGCGTCGTATTCCTGGTCGGCAATGGCCTGTATGGTCTTGTCATCCTGGATCTGCGCATTGCCCGGGATGATCTCGAATTTGGACATCGGGAATTCCTGCCCGAGCAGCTTCTGCAGCAACGGCAGCGTGCGATGCGACTGCCAGATGCCGTTGGAGAGCAGACCGATTTTCTTTTCATGCATCGACTTCAACCGGGGCGCGAAAGGCAATGTGACGCCGCTGGACCCGGTGGGGTTGAACACTTCAATCATGACTGTCCTCCATTCCTGTTCCGTTTCGACCTGTTTCGTTCAATCAAGCGACCCTGAACACGCTCTGACCTTCACTGCACCTGCTTTTTTTCGGCCGGCAGCAGCCTCCCGACCGCCTGCACAACATCGGCTGCAGCCCAATCGACCTCACCCAGTGTGGCCCAGGCAATGCGCCCGTCGGGCTTCACCACATAACTCGCCGGCAGGATGCGCGCATTCCAGCGCTTCGCTGCGGATGAGTCACGGTCATACAGTACTTTCAACACATCGGGCCGGAGCTGTGTCTCGCTGAAGAAACGATCCACCTTCTGCTCCGACTCGCCGACATTGACCATCAGTACTTCGACATTCGCACCGAGGCGCTGCTTCAGCGCCTGCATGGCCGGCATTTCATCACGACAGGGCTCGCAATACGTCGCCCAGAAACTCACCAGGACCACCTTGCCGCGCAGCGCGGCAAGGTGGTGCTCCCGGCTTTCTGCATCCTGCAGCACCAGGGCCGGCGTGGGCCCCGATTTCCACGGCCGCAGGGCGGCTGTGGAACCCGGCTTTGTCACTTCAGCAGCATGAACCGGCAACAGCAGGCACATGCCCAGCATTGCCACCACCCGCGCGTATCTCATTCGTCCTTTGACAGGCTCAGTACGAACGGCGGCGGGCAAATTACCGATGCGCTGTTTCCGTTCGTGGTGAGCCTGTCGAACCATGAACGGAAACAGCTACTGCTTACGCCTTGCGGCTGGTGATCGTGTACTTGAAGCTGTCCGGATCCAGGCTGTCCTTGCGCTGGCCGTTGATTTCAGCCTGCGGGTACATCAGGAACGGAATGGCGGCACCGGCGCTTCCGGGCAGCTTGACGTCGTGGCCGTAGTTGAACGCCACCCAGTTCATTTCCCAGGCGCCGAACAGCTTTTCGCGGGCCAGCTTGACCTTCGGGTCGGAGAGCGAAAGGTTTCCCGGCGGCTCTTCCAGCACGACCTTGCGCACGTCGGCCGGGTCAACCGGCACCCAGCCATGCGATGCGGTATAGAACTCGGCGCGGCAATGCTGCGAGCGGGTGATGTTGTCCGCGGCGCTCATGCTGCGATAGCCCCACTGCGACGGCGTCACACGCTGGCCGTACACGTCACGGGCCGGGATGCCGACTGAACGGGCCAGACCGACGAACAGGGCATTCAGGTCGGCACACTTGCCTCCCAGATTGCCGGTTTCGAGCAGTGCCTTCACGTCGCCCAGGCCGCAACCGCGCACCGAACCCTCACGGCGGCAGTTCTCGACGATCCACTCATGGATGGCGCGTGCCTTCTCGATGTCCGTCGTTGCGCCCTTGGTGGCTTCCAGCGCCGTCTTTTTCACGATGCCGTCGGTCGGAACAAAGGGGGTGGCCTTCAGGTATTCGGCACGGTCATAGGCGCTCAGCGGCTGCGCCTTGCCCGGCTTGGACAGGTCGACGGCGCGGTCGCGCATCAGGAAGCCGCTGGTCAATTCGACCACAGCCGGTGCCGAGGTGTCGGCCCATTCAGCGTAGAACATCTTTGTGCCCTGCTCCGGATCCTGGATGACGCGCATGACCGATGCATTGCCGGTCCAGCCATTGCCAAGCGTCTGGAAGTAATCGGTGTCCGTGGACAGCGGCATGGGCAGCCAGACCTTGGCAACGCCCTTCTGCGCCGGGATTTCAACGCGAGTAACGGTTTCGAACTTCTTCCACTCGGTACCGTTTTCCCACGGCGTTGCGGCCTGTGCGGAACCGACCGAACCTAGGGTACCTACGGAGCCCGCGACGGGTAGTGAAGCGGCAACTTTCAGAAAATCACGGCGTTTCATATGTCCTCCTGTGTAATGACTGCAAACAATGATCCTGCACTGCCGGGAACGCAGGCATCACGCCCCGGAAAACCTCGAAACCTGGCGGAAGGAAATGGGAGTCGAACCCACACAGGACCGCTTGGCAGCCCTCACTGGTTTTGAAGACCAGCCACCCCACCGGGGATGCATTCCTTCCAGCATTCCTTCCTGCAACCATTTCCGTACCAAACCGCGGCTCCCACCGTTCATGGTCATGACCGCCGTCCTTCAAACATCTTTGCGTCGCGCAGCTTGTGCGCATCCTTCACCCGGCGCGTGTACCCCACGCGATTGAAGAATTCCAGCAACTCGATGACCACGTTGCGGCCCACGCCGATGCGGTCGCGCATCCTCGCTGCAGCAACGCCCTCTGCATTCGCGGCAATTTCCTCGGCCATCATGGCGGCCAGTTCATGCACGGCCCGCGCCACGAAGTAGCGATCCTCCGATACTGCATACACATCGCCCATCTTGGCCAGCTTTTTCAGCAGCGTTTTCAACTGGGGCGGCTTCAGCGACAGATCCTTTGCCACCTGGTCGATCCGCGGCGGGGCGTAGGGCTTTTCTTCCAGCAGGGTGCGAATACGTTCCCATTGTACGGTTTCCTCTCGGGACAGTGCGACACCGTGTCCCGGCAGGTGCAGCCAGGCCCCGGTGACGGCCAGAACGCCCTCGGCACGCAGCTCGTCCACCAGCACGCCAAAGGCCTGGTCGTCGAATCCGGGCGCGGCAATGCGCTGCAGGTTCTCCCGCATGTAGCCCGGCTCTCCGGGCGAGCGCTTGTGCCGTTCAGCCAGGCCCGAGAGCACTGCCTCGCGCAGCTTCTGCCAATGCGGCCGGGCAATGCCGATGTCCACTTCACCGTGGTGGATGCGCACCAGCGCCAGACCGGCATAAATGGCCTCGGCCTCGGCCTGCTTCAGGTTGTTCGCCGCGGCAAAGCGCGCCAGGTTCACGCCGGCAGCAGCCTGCTCCAGCGCAAAGGCCAGCGCCGCCTTCGCACCCTGCTCGTGCCGGACACGCAGCCAGGCCAGGCGCTCGGGCTTCCTGACGCCGCGCTGCGGCGGCTGCGGGTCAAGCACCGTGCCCCCGCCCAGCGTGCGCGTCGCCGAGGCATCGCGGATGACAAAGCGGTCCCCGGCAATCGCGCCGATGGGCGCATCGAGCGTGAGTTGTGCCAGCATTTCACGGCCCGGCTCCAGCGCCAGCCCTTCGAGCAGGCGGATGCGCCCCAGGACGTGCGCGGTGCCCAGATGCACATGCACATGCGCGAGGTGGCGCAGCGGCTTTTCTTCGGTATCGAGCAGGCGCAGCTTTGCGTCAATGCGTGAAGTCGGATGGTGTGCCGTGCTCTCGACGACCCAGTCGCCGCGATTCACCTGGCTCTTGTCCAGTTCAGGCGCCGTGATGTTCAGCGCGCAGCGCTGCCCGGTCTGGCAGGACTCCGCCGGGCGGTTCTGCACGTGCATGGAGCGGATCCGGACGGCAATGCCCGGCGGCGAAATCACCAGCTTGTCACCCACCGCTGCGGAGCCGGCCAGCGAGGTGCCGGTCACGATGGTGCCGATGCCCGACAGCGTGAAGCAGCGGTCAATCGCAAGGCGGAACCCTCCGTGGGAAGCCTGCAGCGGATGAACTTCGGCCTCAAGTTCCAGTTGTGCCTTGAGGTCCGCCATGCCCTCGCCCGTCACTGCCGAAACCGGAAATATGTCGGCGTCCGCGAATCCGGTTCCTGCCAGCAGCGACGCGATTTCGGCCTTTACCGCGTCCAATCGCGCAGCGTCCACACAATCGATCTTGGTCAGCACCACCACGCCACGGGTCAACCCGAGCAACCCGAGGATCTGCAAATGCTCGCGCGTCGTGGGCATGGGACCGTCGTCGGCAGCAATCACCAGCGCGACGAAATCCACGCCCTGCGCACCCGCCAGCATGTGGTGGATGAAGCGCTCATGGCCCGGCACATCGACAAAACCCAGCACTTCGCCGTTCGCAGTTCCACCTTTTATCGGCAGATAGGCATAACCCAGCTCGATGGAAATGCCGCGCGCCTTTTCCTCCTTCAATCGATCAGTGTCAACACCGGTCAACGCCTTCACCAGCGTGGTCTTGCCGTGGTCAATATGGCCGGCGGTGCCGATGATCACGACTTGACCTTCAGGTCTGCCAATTGCGCAATGAAGCCCTGCTCATCTTCAAGGCAGCGCAGGTCCAGCCGGAAGGCGCCGTCGGAGACGCGACCGACCACTGGCACCGGCAGATTGCGAAAGCCCGATTCAATCGCCTTGAGGAAACGCCCTTCGCCCTTGCCTGCCCTGGCCGGCCGGATTGCGATGCCTGCCGAGGGCAGCGATTCCACGGGAAGCGCGCCGCTGCCGATCTGGCTGTTGCAGGCTTCGATCGTCACCAGCGCGCCCCCGCCGCAGGCCGCAACAAGCGGTCCCAGCACGCGTCCGGCGGCAGCGTGCATGTCGGCTGCGGGCCGCGTCAGCAGGCGCAGTGTGGTGAGACGCTGCGCCAGGCGATCCGGATCACGGTACAGCGCCAGGACCGCTTCGAGCGCGGCCAGCGTCATCTTGCCCACGCGCAGCGCGCGCTTGAGCGGATTCTTCTTGATCTTCGCAACCAGGTCCCTGGCGCCGACGATGAGGCCGGCCTGCGGTCCGCCCAGCAGCTTGTCGCCGCTGAAGGTGACGATGGCGGCGCCATGCGCCAGCGTTTCCTGCGGGGTCGGCTCCTTCGGCAGGCCCCAGCGCGTCATGTCGGTGAGCGCGCCGCTGCCCAGGTCCACCATCAGCGGAATGCCGCGCTCCTTTGCCAGCGCGCCGAGTTCCACCTCATCGACCTCGGAGGTGAAACCCTTCACCACGTAATTGCTGGTGTGCACCTTCAGGATCAGGCCGGTCTTCGGGCCGATGGCATCAGCGTAATCGGCCAGGTGCGTGCGGTTCGTCGTGCCCACCTCGCGCAGCTTGCAGCCGGCGCGCACCATGATGTCAGGCATGCGGAAGGCGCCGCCGATTTCGATCTGCTCGCCGCGCGACACGATCACTTCCTTGCGCGCAGCCAGCGTGTTCAGCGCAAGGAACACCGCCGCGGCATTGTTGTTGACGATCGTCGACGCTTCGCAGCCGGTCAGTTCGCGCAGCAGGCCGGTGACGAGGTCATCGCGATCGCCGCGCGCACCGCCGTCCAGGTCGTATTCGAGATTGCAGGCGTTGCGCATGGCAAGCGCTGCGGCCTGTATCGCCTCCTCGGGGAGCAGCGCGCGCCCGAGGTTGGTATGCAGCACCGTGCCGGTGAGGTTGAACACCGGCCGCAGGCGGGACTGCGTGGCGCGGCGCAGGCGCGCTTCGAGGCTTTGTGCGATGGCCGCCTCGTTCCAGGCTGAGGCATCGGAGGATTGGCCAGCGAGGATTGCCGCGCGTGCCTCGGTCAGCATCTGCCGCACTGCGGCCAATACCGGTTCGCGGCCGAACTGCCCGACATGGGAGGCAACCGCAGGCAAGCCCAGTACCCGGTCCACCGACGGCAACTCCGCCAGGATTTGCTTCTGCGCGGCACGCGCGCCAATGTCCGGTTCCTGCATTCCCTTGTGCTTGCCTCAGCAATGACAACGAAGATGGATTTTGAAGACGCCCCGGAATGGAGCGCGGGCACAATCTATCACTGAACCGCCATTTGAAATAATAGAAAAAACACAGGCAGTCATCTGTTTTTCAAATATGGCGGAGGCATCAATCCGTCAGGTATCCGTCAGCCGCAGTCAGCGATTGAGCGTGGGCGCGCGTGGCAGGCGCTCCCGCAACGGCGGCACATTGCCGCGCAGCGCGCTGTCGATGTCTGCCTTGCGCACGTGCGGGGCGAACATCCGGAGAAAGGACTGCATGTAGCCACGCAGGTAGCCCTGGCGGCGCACCACGATGTTCATGTGGGTGGGCTTGAACACATGGCGCGCATCAATGCAGCGCAGGTTCGAATCCACAGTGGCGTTGAAGGACACATGCGAAAGGATGGCCACGCCGAGGCCCATTTCCACGTAGGCCTTGCACACGTCGGCGTCGACCGCGCTCAGGGCCACCACGGGTTTCAATCCCATTTCCGAAAATGCCCGCGACACCGTCCAGCCGGCAGTAAAGGCTTCGGGGTAGTTGATGACCGGATACTTCGCGATCGCCTCAAGGGTGACCGGCTTGACGCGCAGCAACGGATGCTTTGCCGGCACGATGACGCAGCGGTCGAGCAGGTAGGCCGGCACATGCACCACATCCTCTGATCCATCCTGGGGCATGGTGCAGATGGCAATGTCGGCCTGCCCGGCTGCCACCAGTTCGCAGCATTGGGCGGGCTCGCCCTGGCGCAGCGAGAGCTTGACCTTGGGAAACTTTCGCGTGAACTCGCGGATCACCGGCGGCAGCACGTAACGCGCCTGGGTATGGGTGGCGACCACGGTGAATTCGCCCTGGTCAGCCCTGCCCAGGTCATCGGCGATGCTCTGGATGGTGTCGGTGTCACTCACAACGCGTCGTGCCAGTGCCAGGATTTCCCGGCCTTCTGCGGTGATGCCGAGGATGCGGTTGCGGTTGCGGATGAAGATGTCGATGCCGAGTTCCTGCTCCAGCTCCTGCATCTGGCGGGTGATGCTGGGCTGGGAGCGGTGCAGGGCCTCCGCAGCATTGGAGATCTTCAAGCCCTGGTCCACCACTTCGCACAGGCTGCGCAACTGCTGCAGGTTCATCGGAACTCCCTGAAGCCGGAACGGAGCACCAACTCCCCGCACGGGGGCTGTCAGGGACATCTATCCGGAAAACAAATACAAACGCTGGTTTTCCGGATTTTATTGCATTCTGACGCTCCGCCCCACCCTGCCCGACAAATCCGGCTTCAATTCTGCGTCAGTTCCCTTTCAATCCACCCAGTGAAGACGGCAGCTTGCTGCCGGTCTTGCCCGAAGCCTTTTCCCCGCCACCGGAGACAATGCCGGCCCCCGTGGGCTTTGCCTTGTACTTTTTCAGCATCTCCGGCGGAAGGTATTTCTCCTCCATTTCGCGGATGCGCCCGGAGCCCAGGATGTCGAGGCTGCGCATGTCGAGTTTCTGCGGGAACATCTTGTAGAAGTCATCGGAGCCCTTGGGTCCGTGCTTGCGGAAGCGCTTGAGCATGTCCCAGCCGGCGGTGTTCATGGCACCGGACAGCAGGCTGGGATAGCGCGCCTCGGTCATGCCCAGCTTCTGCGCATCCTCGGGAGAAAGATCCTCGGGCAGGTTGTAGAAATTCGCCGTCAGTGGCCCTTTCACGGCAGCGCGGATTTTCCTGATTTCCTCGATGGAGCGCGGCCCCTCGATGTGCAGCATGTCCACACCGGCTTCCTTGTAGGCCTGCATGCGCTCGATGGCCTCGGACAGGCCGCGTGAATTCGACGCAGTCAGCGCCTCGCAGCGCGCAATCAGCTGGAAATCCGGATCCAGCGAATTCCTCACATCCACCGCCACGCGGTATTTCGCCACCGCCTCGCGGATGGGAATGACCTCCTTGCCCACCATGCCGCCAAAGCGCTTGCCGATGAAGGGCTGGTCCTCGATGCGCATGCCGGCCAGGCCGGCGCGGATCAGTTCACTGGTGGCGCGCTCGACATGGAAGATGCCGCCGAAACAGGTGTCCACGTCGCAGGCCACCGGGATGCTGACTGCATCGCCGATCAGCTTGGCCATCCACACGAATTCCATCAGGCCGATGGTGCCGTTGTCCGGCATGCCCATCATCGCCGAGCCGGTCACGCCGCCGGCCGCGTAGGTGTATTCGAAACCTGCCGCCTCGATCAGCTTGGCCGCGAACGGCGACGGCGAGCTGATGCAGATGAGGATCTTTCCCTTGCGCCGGTACAGCTCCTTGAGCCGCGTGGTCTTGCGCTTCGGGGGTGCAGCCTTCCTGGATGCCGCCATCTGTGCTCCTCCTGTATTCATATTGTCCGGACTTGATGTTTGTGCCCTGTGGTGTACCCGAAAGTACACTCATTGGACGGCAACAAACAAGGCATCCGGCTCAATATAGGTCAGGGGATTTCATCAGGAGAAACAGCGCCATCCCGGCAACCATCCGCCGCACATCAGCAACAGTGCAAAAGCGCGTCACAACACGACGGGCTGGTCCGGCAGTTCGTTGGGATTCTCGCCCTCGGCGGGATAATGCACCGCCAGCACGTCACTCACAGCCTTGATCCCGGAAACGGCGCCCTCTTCCCAGGCACCCCGGGAAAAATGCTTCTGCATCTCGGCGCAGACACGCTCCCATTGCGCAGCGCCGGCCACGGCATGGATGCCGCGATCGGCGACGATTTCCACCGTGCGGTCAGCCAGCAGCACATAGATGAGCACGCCATTGTTGCGTTCGGTGTCCCAGATGCGCAACGCGCTGAACAACTCGATGGCGCGGTCGCGCGCGCCCTGCCGCTTCAGCACCCGCCACGGCGACAGGCCGCCTTCCACTGCAAAACGCAGTTCGCCGGACGTGCGTCGCTCTTCCGTGCCCACGGCCGTACCGATGGCCGCCAGCACGTCACGCGTAAAGGCGCGCCGCAGCGCCCAGTCTTCCATGAACAAGTGACGAAGCAGCCGGCCAGCGATTCCGTCGCGCATCACCATCTCCCCGAGGCGCCGCCGCCACCGAAGCCGCCCCCACCGCCACCGAATCCGCCACCGCCGCCAAATCCACCACCACCAAACCCGCCCCGCCCACCGAACCCACCACCGCCGATGAAGGGCCCAGCGGTGCCTCCAGCCAGCGCGGAAATCACGAATCCGATCACCGCCACGATGATTGCGCCGAGTACGGAACCGAGCGTCAGCCAGACAATCACGCCGGCCACACCACTGCCCACCGCTGCCCCGAGGAAACGGCCCAGTGCCTGGCCGAGCATGCCATTGACCACGGTCAGCGCCACCAGCAGCCCCATGACCAGGCGCAGATCGATGCCGCTGCCGCCATTTGCCAGAACCGAGGATGACGCCGGCGGTGGCAGCTTCTCCCCCTCAATCAGCTTCATGAGCACGGCAACGCCCTCGGAAAGGCCGCCATAGAAATCACCGGTGCGAAACCGCGGTGTAATGGTCTCCGCGACGACGCGCTTGGCGACGGCATCGGGAATCGCGCCCTCCAGGCCATAACCGACCTCGATGCGCAACTCATGATCGTCCTTTGCCACCAGCAGAATGACCCCGTCGTCCTTGCCGGAACGGCCGATCTTCCAGGCCTCGGCCACGCGAATGGAAAATTGCTCAATCGCCTCCGGGCGCGTGGTCGGCACGATCAGCACCGCGATCTGGCTGCCACGCTGCTGGGAAAAAGCCTTCAGCCGCGCATCGAGCTCCGATACCTGTGCGGCGCTGAGTGTGCCGGTAATGTCCGTGACCGCGGCACTGAGTTTCGGCACCGGCACCTGCGCCCATGACGGGGCGCAAAGGAAGACGAACGGCGCGACGAACAGCGCCAGCGCAAGGGTAAACCGGCGCATGATCATTGCGGCGGACAAGCCTTACTTCGCAGGAGCAGGAGCGGCAGCCGATGCTGGGGCGGCTGCGGGCTTGTCAAAGCTCACTGTCGGCGGCGCGCTGATCGCCTTCTCGTTTTCCACCGAGAAGTTCTGCTTCACCTTGTAGCTGAACATCATGGCGGTCAGATTGACCGGGAACGAGCGGATGCCGACGTTGTACTCCTGCACCGCCTTGATGTAACGATTGCGCGCCACGGCGATGCGGTTCTCGGTCCCTTCAAGCTGCGCCTGCAGGTCGCGGAAATTCGCATCGGACTTCAGTTGCGGATAGTTTTCCGTCACCACCAGCAGCCGCGACAGTGCACTCGACATGCCGGCCTGCGCGTCCTGGAAGCGCTTGAACGCCTCGGGATCCTTCACCAGTTCAGGCGTCGCCTGGATGCTGCCGACACGGGCACGCGCCTCGGTTACCTGGGTGAGAATCTGCTGCTCCTGCGCTGCAAAGCCCTTGACGGTATTCACCAGGTTCGGCACCAGGTCGGCCCGGCGCTGGTACTGGTTCACCACCTCGGACCATGCGGCCGTGGCCTGTTCGTCGTTCCGCTGGATGTCGTTGTAACCGCAGCCGCCCAGTGCGAGCGCAGCCAGTACCGAAAATGTGGTCAGGAAATAACGCAGGGTACGCATTCAGGCCTCCGGATTACCGAGTTGTTCAGGGGGATGCAGTCCCGTATCTTGGGGCAATCCCCATACATTGCAAGGGCATTCCGGCGAAGGACGCCATCCGGACGGTTAAAATGCCGCTCCTGCCCTCTCCGCCCCGGCATCCGGCGGTTCCCGCCCCTGAAAACCAAGAAGCCCGCCTTGCGACAAAGCCTGCGTTTTACCCTGACCTTCGGCGCCCTGATGGCCATCGGTCCGTTTTCGATCAACATGTACCTGCCGAGCCTGCCGACGCTGCAGCGCGAATTCGGCGCCCACCCGGCCGAGGTCCAGCTCACGCTGGCGGTGTACTTCATCGGAATGGCGCTGGGCCAGATTCCCTACGGCGCCCTCGCCGACCGCTGGGGCCGGCGCCCGCCCATGCTGTTGGGCGTCATCCTCTACACCATCGCCACGCTGGGCTGCGCACTGGCCACCTCGATCGACATGATGATCGCCTGCCGTTTCCTGCAGGCGCTGGGCGACTGCTCCATCATGGTGATCGTGCGCGCCATCGTGCGCGACCTGTTCTCACCGCTGGAGGGCGCGAAGGTGCTGTCCACTCTGCTGCTGGTGATGGGTGTGGCGCCCATCATGGGCCCGCTGATCGGCGGCTGGATCATGGTGGGCTTCGGCTGGCACGCGATTTTCTGGACGCTGGCCATCTACGGCGCGCTCGGTGCGCTGACCATCGGGCTGGCCTTCCCCGAAACGCGCAAACCCGGCACCGCTCATGAGCCCAACCGCGAACCACCCCTGCGGCAATTGCGCCTGTTGTTCACTGACCGGATATTCACCGGCAACGTGCTCGCGGGCGGCCTGTCCCAGTCGGCCATGTTCACCTACCTCGCCGGATCGCCCTATGTGCTGATCGAATACCTCGGCGTGCCGGTGGAATCCTACGGACTGCTGTTCGCGATGAACGCAGCCGGCATGATCGCCGGCTCGCAGCTGAATCGCGGATTCCTCACCCGCTGGGGCGTGCAGGGTGTGCTGACGCGCGTCGGCATACTGGCCGCGTTCTCCGGCGCGGTGATGCTCTGGTTCGCCGCCACCCGAACCGGCGGACTGCTCGGCATCCTGTTGCCGATGTTCGCCTGCGTCTTCACCCAGGGCTTCATGATCCCGAACACGTCGGCCGCCGCGCTGGTCAACCACCACAAGCGGGCCGGCTTCGCCTCGGGCGTGCTCGGCACCCTGCAGTTCGCCATGGGCTCAATCACCACCGTGTTGCTCGGCGCACTGAACCCGCAAAGCGCCGTCCCGATGGCCGCCATCATCTGCGCCTGCACGCTGGGCAGCCTCGCGATGCGCCAGATCGTGGTACCCCGGAACATGGTGCCGCGCCAGGGTTCATCCCGGGCGACTGGCTGATACACTGCAAGCCGCTTCTGAGGAGGAGCACAACCATGATTACTGTCAATCCGGTCACCCCGGATTTTGTCGCCGAAATTGGCGACGTCGACCTTTCCCGGCCGTTGTCCGCCGCGGACATTGCCGACATCAAGCAGGCGTTCTGGAAATTCGCCGTGCTGATTTTTCCGGAACAGGCGTTGTCGGCTGAAAATCACATTGCCTTCGCGGAGCAATTCGGTCCGGTGGAGGCCGATCGCGTACTCGACACGAAATCCGGTCCCAATCGCGTGGACACGCGCTTCTCCGATGTGTCCAACCTCGATGCCACGGGCAAGATCTGGTCCGAGGACAGCCGCAAGCGCATGTACAAGGCTGCAAACAAGCTGTGGCACAGCGACAGTTCCTTCCGCCATCGCCCCGGGCTGTGCTCCCTGCTCTACGCGCACACTGTCGCACCGGTCGGCGGGCAGACCGAATTCGCCGACCAGCGCGCCGCCTGGGATGCGCTGCCAGAAGCGATGAAACGCCGGCTCGAAGGCCTGATCGCCGAGCACTCCATCGCCACCTCGCGACGCCTCAGCGGCTTTGCCGACTTCACCGAAGAAGAAGGCCGGCGCATGTCGTACGCGCCGCAACTGCTGGTGCGCACGCTGCCCGAGACCGGACGCAGGACGCTGTATGTTGCAGCGCATGCCGGCCGGATTTTCGGCATGCCTGATGCCGACGGACAGGCGCTGATCAACGAACTGATCGCACATGTGACGCGGCGCCAGTTCGTGCACAGCCACCGCTGGCGGCCAAAGGACCTGGTGATGTGGGACAACCGCTGCACCCTGCATCGCGGCATGGACTACGACGACCTTCGCTGGGTGCGCGACATGCGCCGCACCACGGTGAGCGACATCGCCAACTCCTGCGAACAGGAAGGCGTGGCGCTGCCGGTTTAAAAAGCCCCTCTCCCCGGGGAAGAGGGGTTGGGGTGAGGAACGCTTTGAATGAATTCCGGTTTTAAGCGCCAGGCCCGGCCATCAGCATTGCGAGCGCGCCGGGTCGCCGATACAACTGCCCGGAGCGCCGGGGCTGTTCGTGATGCCGATGGCGCAACCGGAGAGCAGTGCACAGGCGACGAGCGCCAGAACGAGTGCCGTAGAAATCGCCGGTCCGATGTGCTGCTTCATGATTCGGCGCCACCCATGATCCGTCGCTACTCCTGATCCTGATCGAGGCCCGGGTCGACACCGAGCAGCCCCTGGGCCTGCTCGACGGGCAATGCTTCGACGCCCTTCAGCTTGCGTTCCATCTGGCGCGTGCGGGTTTCAGCCTTGTCGATGGAATTGGCCACCGCAGCCAGTTGGCGTTTGGTATTCGCCAGCACATCGCCGAAGTTGGCGAATTCGGTCTTCACCGCGCCGAGGATCTGCCATACCTCGCTGGAGCGCTTTTCGATGGCCAGCGTGCGGAAGCCCATCTGCAGGCTGTTCAGCAGCGCGGTGAGCGTGGTCGGGCCGGCAATCGTAACGCGGTAGTCGCGCTGCAGCGCATCGGAGAGGCCCGGCAGCCTGAGAGCTTCGGCATACAGGCCTTCGGTGGGCAGGAACAGCAGCGCGAAGTCAGTGGTATGCGGCGGTTCAATGTACTTGTCGCGGATTGTCTTCGCCTCAAGCTTGAGGCGCGCTTCGATGAACTTCGAGGCCTCTTCAATGCCGGCCACGTCGCCGCGGTCCTGCGCGGCAAGCAGGCGTTCATAATCCTCATTCGGAAATTTTGCATCGATCGGCATCCATACCGGTGCTCCGCCCTCACCAGCCCCGCCCGGCAGCTTGATCGCGAATTCGACGCGGTCCTTGGAACCCGGCCGCGTAGCCACGTTCACGGCATACTGGTCAGGGGTCAGGATCTGTTCAAGCAGGCTGGCCAGTTGCACTTCGCCCCAGGTACCGCGCGTCTTTACGTTCGTCAGCACGCGTTTCAGGTCACCGACGCCAGCCGCCAGGGTCTGCATTTCGCCCAGACCCTTGTGCACGGCCTCCAGGCGATCAGACACCAGCTTGAAGGATTCGCCGAGGCGCTTCTCCAGCGTCTCGTGCAGCTTCTCGTCCACGGTCTTCCTCATGGCTTCGAGCTTTTCGGCGTTGTCCTTCTGGATGCGCTCCAGGCGTTGTTCAATAGTCTGGCGCATTTCGGCGGAGCTGAGGCGCTGCTGCTCCTGTACGCGTGCCAATTGCTCATCCAGCGTCTTCCGGAAGTTCTCCATGCGCGTTTCGTTCGCTGCGGAGAACGCGGCGAGCTGCGTGGCAAAGGCGTCGATCTGGTTGTTCTGCACCGTCGCAATGGAAGTCATCTGCGTGGCAATATTCTGGCTGAAGGTATGCAGGTTTGCGCCCAGTTCTTCGCGTGCGGCGCGGGCATCGGAACGCGCATCGGCACGCAGGAGCTCGGCGACGGCTTTCTGGCCCGCGGCGGCTTCATCTGATGCGCCACGCTGGCGCAGCACCTGCCAGACCAGCAGGGCCGTAATGACCGCACTCAGCAGTGCGATGACATACAGGAGGATTTCAGACATGCTGCATTCTAGCGCAGCGGCCGAGCAACCCTGCCTTCGCAGACCTTGCCAGCAGTGGCGGTCAGCCTGCCTGAATTGATCATAATCAATCCAGCAGTTCCCATTGAAAAATGACTTTTCTGCTAACATGAATATATCTTTGGTACCCTGCATGGCCGGATTATTAGATCGTACTGACCTGGGCTTTTGACAAATGTGGCCTTGCTTGATCAGGATCAAACCGCAGGACGGCACCAGCATTTATCGTAAAGGTGTACAAGGACGTTTGCCCCTCCTTAGGGGGCACCACTCATCAAGGAGGTCATGAAATGTATACGAAGATTCTGGTTCCCACGGATGGCTCGAAGCTGTCGAATCGCGCAATCAGCGAAGCTGCTGGGATTGCCACACTGTGCGGCGCGAAACTGCTGCTGTTGCACGTACAACAGCCCTTCGAGGGACCGCGCGGCGCCTACCCCGGATTGGGTGTCGCAAAGCACATGAAGGATGCGCAGCGCGAAGCCGGCGAAAAGGTCGTGGCCGCCGCAGCCAAGGCCGCAGGCAAAGCCGTGGCCATCACGAAAGTCGTTCAGGACTACTCGCCCTATAACGCAATCATCAAGGCCGCCAAGAAAGAGAAATGCGACCTGATCGTCATGGCATCACACGGCCGCAGCGGGCTCTCCGCAGTGCTGGTCGGCAGCGAAACCCAGAAAGTGCTGACCCACACCACGATCCCGGTGCTGGTGGTCCGCTAGGCAGTACAGGCCGCAGACGGCAGGGCCGGCGCAACGCCGGCCCGCCAGATTGCGGGGGCCTCACCCCGCCTTGTTGCGCATGAAGTCCGCCGTTTTGGACAGCGCATCATCCAGTGCCGCAGACAGTTGCGGATCGATCTCCGTTTCAGCCAGTGCGCGCCTCATGCACGACATCCACTGGTCGCGCTCGGATTCACCGATCGCGAACGGCAGGTGCCGGGCACGCAGCATCGGATGCCCGAACTTCTCGACATAGATGGGCGGCCCGCCCAGCCATCCGGTCAGGAACAGGTAAAGCTTTTCATTCGAGCCCGCCAGTGATGGCGGATGCAAAGTGCGGATGCCGGCGTACTCAGGCTCGGAATCCATGAGCGCATAGAAACGGTCGACGAGTGCCTTCAGCTTCGCTTCGCCGCCGAGGATTTCGTAAGCGGTAATCTGGGGATCGGGATGGGTCATGGTTGAACATTATAAAGTTAGTCCTCATCGAGCCTGCGTCCGGAAAAATCTGCAGAGCCTGCCTCCATCAGCCATTGCCTGACTATTCACCCATCAGCCCCCCCCGCGGGACCGACATCGGTCCACCTTCTGATGGCCCAACAGATCAACGATGGATATTTAGGTCGCACCATCATAGGGAGATGGAATGCCCGGGTTGCCACCAGACAAGCTACCGCCGATGGGCCGGCATGAGAGAATTGCAACGATGCATACTCCTGACACGCCGGCAAGTACGGAAGCCGAAGACAAGCGCGTGGTGCTGGTCGTTTCCCTGCTGAGCGCCTTTCTGCTGCCGTTCTCGACCACCTCACTCAACGTCGCTCTGCCGAGCATGGGCAGTGACCTCGCTTCAGACAGCGTGGCGCTGGGCTGGATGGTCACCGCCTTCATGCTGAGTGCAGCCATGTTCCTGCTGCCGATCGGGCGCATCGCGGACATGTACGGACGGAAGCGGATTTTCACGCTCGGTGCCTGGATTTTCGCTGTCACATCGCTGCTTATCGCGCTGGCATCCGCCCCCTGGATGGTTATCGCGCTCAGGGCGCTGCAGGGATTTGGTGGGGCGATGATTTTCGGCAACGGCACGGCGCTGCTCGCTTCGGTATATCCGGCACACGAACGCGGCCGGGTTCTCGGCATCAATGTCGCTGCCGTCTACTTCGGCCAGTCTGTCGGTCCGTTTCTGGGCGGCTTCCTTACGCAGCACTTCGGCTGGCGCAGCATATTCACCGTCATCGCCCTGATGGCAATCGCCACCGCACTCATAACCACCTGGAAGCTGAGAGTCCAGGCGGATCCGGCCACCGATGAGAAGCTCGATATTCCCGGCTCTGCACTGTACTGCATCACGATGTTTGCAATGATGTATGGCCTGTCGATCCTGCCGGCGCCGAACGGGTTTGCCTACCTCGCGACAGCAGTGGCCTGTCTGGTTGCCTTTGTACGGCGCCAGAACCGCATCCCCCATCCCATCCTGCAACTCAGCCTTTTTCGCCACAACACCGTATTCGCCCTGTCAAACCTGGCTGCCCTGCTCAATTACGGCGCAACGTTTGGAGTGGGCTTTCTGCTCAGCCTGTATCTGCAATTCGTCAAGGGACTTTCCCCGCAGGACACGGGCCTCATCCTGCTGTCACAACCGGTGGTGATGGCCATTTCCTCTCCGCTGGCCGGCAGACTTTCAGACCGGATCGAGCCGCGCATGCTTGCCTCGGCGGGCATGACCCTCACCTGCCTCGGTCTGCTCGTGCTGTCCAGCATCGATGCCGACTCCAGCGTGTGGCTCGTGGTGGTGATCCTGCTTGTGCACGGACTTGGCTTCGGCCTGTTTTCCTCGCCCAACACCAACGCAGTGATGGGCGCAGTGGGAAGAAAATTCTATGGTGTCGCCTCAGGCATCATGAGCACCATGCGCGTCATGGGCCAGATGCTCAGCATGTGCATTTGCATGCTCATCATGACCAATTTCATCGGCCAGGTTCATCTCGGGCCCGAGCATGCAGCCCTGCTCATCCAGATGTCACACATCACCTTCCTGATCTTCGCGGTGATGTGCTTCGGCGGCATCGTGGCATCGATGGCACGGGGAAGGACCCAGAGTCCGCACCCGGATCGGAACTGACTGACGCCCGCCAATACTTTGGGCTTTGCAGTCCGATATTCACGATTGAATTTCCCGGTCATCCCATACCGATAATCCATATCCGTGAAAATCTAGCGGAGGCTGGCCTCCGGGGAGGCCATCCCCATCCACCAGATGTTTTCCGACCCCGTCTCAATCTCGTACTTCGAGACAAACTCCAGCCGTCCATCATGTCCAATGCGAAATACCGCCAGCCCCGCAGGGACGATGCGCAGATTGTTCCCGTCGCGCATGGGCATGCAGGTCATGTTCGCCGCAACCAGCATGCGTCCGCCGGGATCGATGCAAAAGCAACGCACATGAATGCCGCGGGTATCGGAATTCTGGATCAGAGTGGGTTCGCCGGTATTCTGGTCAATGGCAAAGACAGCAATGGTGTTCTCCCCTCCTGAGAAAACCTTCTGTCCTTCATATTCGACTGTACCGCCTGCGCGATTGGCGACGTAGACGAATTTCCCGGAAGGATGCACGTGCACCGTTCCGACCGACTGCTTTTGCGCACTCCTGGCACGCCCCAGGGTGGGATGAGTGAACAAGGTGTTGATTCACGTTGAAAGCTGAGCCATTTAGGCGGTAATTCACGCTGAAAACTGGGCCACGCAATGCACCTATCCTGTTGGGTTTTTCGACGGGGTGTGCAGGAGTGATCAACGTGGGAACACTGAGCAAACTGCGGCG
>CAIYPG010000165.1 GCA_903928055.1 uncultured beta proteobacterium
AGCAGCAATCTTCGAATATATCGAGTTGTTCTACAACCGCAAACGGATTCATCAATCGCTCGGCTACCGCACCCCCGAGCAAATTGAGAGAGAATGGCGTGGTGCTTAATTAGGGTGTCTGAGGAATCCGGGACAGCTCAGAGCAGGATTACCAGCCGATATTCCCACCCCGCGTCACAGCCACCTCCGAATATGGCTTGGCATGCCACGCTTCACCACTGAGTTCAAACACCAGCGGCGTCGCATTCTTCGTCATCTCCTCCCGCAGCTTCACCCCCAGACTGTGCGCCAGCACATACAGAATGCCGCCATGCCCGACGAGCAGCGTGGGCTCGGTGCTCTCCAGCGCTTTCGAAACGGCCTTGCAGGTACGGCGGCAGAATTCGGCTAGCGGGTCGCCGTTCGGCGGGTCGTAGCTCCAGTCCATGTGTTCGGAGGTGGTGCCTACCAGGTCGCCGAACCAGCGTTCGCGTAGGCCGGGTTCGGGGATGGGTTTGAGGTCAAGTGCGCGGCCGACGATTTCGGCGGTCTGCCAGGCGCGGGTCATGGTGCTGGCGAAGATGCGCTTGGCGCCGCAGCCTTTGAGGATGGCGGCGGCTTCGGCAGCCTGGGCGAGGCCGGTGTCGTTCAGTTCGATCTCGGCGTGCTGGAAAATCCTGAGGTGATTGCCCTGGGTTTCGCCGTGCCTCAGGAACAGGAAGCGCTGCGCCCTGGGCTTGAGGCCCTGCTTCACGCAGTGCGGGCCGAAGGCGTCCAGCCGGTGACGGGCGACGCGCGCCAGCCACGCGGCTTCGGCGCCGGCGGCATCGGAGGAGGGGTTTGCGTCAGACATGACTGATCATAATTTCTGTGTTGAAACCCTTGGAATAATGATTAAAATATGAAATTGATCATAAATCAGCCGATCAGTTTGAGTTCCTTCTTGTATTGCTCGGCGCGCCGGGCGTAGTTGGCGGCGGTCTTGCGCCCGCGCCCGGCCTGCTCGGGCGACAGCTCGCGCATGACCTTGGCCGGCGTGCCCATGAGCATGACATTGTCGGGAAAGGTCTTGCCTTCGGGCACCAGGGTATGGGCACCGACGATGCAGTTCCTGCCGATCTTTGCGCCGTTGAGGATGACGGCATTCATGCCCACCAGAGTGCCTTCGCCAATGGTGCAGCCGTGCAGCATGACCTTGTGGCCGATGGCCACGTCGTTCTCGATGATGCAGGGCTGGCCGGGATCGCTGTGGATGATGGTGCCATCCTGGATGTTGGCGCGATCACCGAGGATGATGACCTCGCCGTCGGCGCGCAGCACGCAGTTGAACCAGATGTTCGCCTGGTGGCCCATGGTGACCTGGCCGATGACGGTGGCGGTGGGGGCGACGAAATAGTCGTCGGACTTGCCGGTGAGCTTCAGTTCACCCAGGCTGAAAATCGGCATGTCTTCCCCTTTGGTATTGCCAGCGGTTGATGGTCCGCTGTCTGGTTTGCTGTCGAGTGGTACAAATCATAGCATCGGCACTGCAAGCCTCTGGTCACCACGCATCGGCGCTGAACCTGCGTGATAACATGAATTGATGAACGTCGACCTGCATTGTCACTCCACCTTTTCCGACGGGCTGCTGGCTCCGGCGGTGCTGCTGGAGCGCGCGCACTGGCGCGGGGTTGACGTGCTGGCGCTGACCGACCACGACGAGACCGCCGGCCTGGCCGAAGCCCGCGCCGCCGCGGCGCAATGGAACATCCGCCTCATCGACGGCGTGGAGATATCAATCAGTTGGGGCGACCACACGATCCACATCGTCGGCCTGGGCATTGACCCGGAATATTCCGCACTGCACGAAGGGTTGAAGCGCATCCGGCATACCCGCGACAGCCGCGCAGTGCGCATTGGCGATGAATTGGCGAAAGTCGGCATCGAGGGGGCCTATGCCGGCGCCCTGACCTATGCCGGCAATCCGGCGCTGGTGAGCCGCGCGCACTTTGCCCGCTATCTGGTCGAGCAGGGCCATGCCGGTGATTTCAGGTCCGTTTTTGACCATTACCTTGCCGTCGGCAAACCCGGCTATGTCGAACATCAATGGGCGACGCTGGAGGAGGCAGTGGGCTGGATACGCGACAGCGGTGGCATGGCGGTGATCGCCCATCCCGCGCGGTATCGTGTCACAAAGGATGAGATGCGACAGTTCATCACCCGCTTCAAGGCGTTGGGCGGCGAAGGCATCGAAGTGGTTTCGGGCGCACATTCGCATGAGGAATATCAGGAGTACGCGCTGGTGGCGAAGGAATTCGGACTGCTGGCCTCGCGTGCCTCCGATTTTCACGGGCCGAGCGAAAGCAAGGTTGATCTGGGCTCGCTGCCCGATCTGCCGGCGGATCTGAAGCCGGTCTGGCACGGCTGGTAGGCTGCGCAGGCGCAGCGGCATTCATTGACGTGGCAACGTGGCCCAGTATTTCGCAATCCATCCCACCCATCCGCAGCACCGGCTGATCGCCCAGGCTGCGCGCATCGTGCGCGACGGCGGCGTGATCGCCTATCCGACCGACTCCTGCTATGCCTTCGGCTGCCACATCGGCGACAAGGATGCGATGGAGCGCATGCGCCGCATCCGGCGCGTCGATGACCGGCACCACCTCACCCTGATGTGCCGCGATCTGTCCGAGATCGCGTTGTTTGCCAAGGTCGACAATGCGCAATACCGGTTGCTGAAGCGTCTCACGCCCGGCAGCTACACGTTCATCCTGGAGGGCACGCGCGAGTTGCCGCGGCGCATCCTCCATTCGCGGCGCAAGACGATCGGCATCCGCGTGCCCGACCATCCGGTGGTTGCAGCGCTGCTCGCGGAACTGAACGAGCCGCTGTTATCGACCACCGCCATCCTGCCCGATGACGAACAACCGCCCAGCGATGGCGAGGAATTGCGCGCCCGGGTCGAGCACGACGTGGACCTGGTGCTGGACAGCGGATCCTGCGGGATTGAACCGACGACGGTTGTGGACCTGACCGGCAAGCGTCCCGAAGTCGTGAGGAAGGGCAGGGGAGCGGTCGAAATCCCCGAACTTCAGGGCTGACCGTCACGGGCGGCCAAGTCATGCGGGTCCGGACGGTGCGGCCTGTTAAAATGCAGCGCGTTGCAATATTCCTTCCCCATCCTTTCCTGAGGCGCCTGCGGATTCATGGAATCCCTCATTCAGACCATCGCCATTTATGCCCTGCCGGTGATCTTTGCGATCACGCTGCACGAGGCGGCGCACGGTTATGTGGCGCGACACTTTGGCGACCAGACAGCCTGGCAGCAGGGGCGCATCAGCCTCAATCCCATGCGCCACATCGATCCGATCGGCACCATCGTCATGCCTTTGATCCTGCTTCTCGCGACCCGGGGAAGTCTGGTGTTCGGTTGGGCGAAGCCGGTGCCGGTCAATTTCGGCAATCTGCGCCACCCCAAGCGGGACATGCTGTGGGTGGCCGCGGCTGGGCCTGCCGCCAATCTGGCGATGATGATGATCTGGGCTACGGTGCTGAAACTGTCCTATGTGAGTGGCGGAGGCGGAGGCATTTTCGTGCTCGAGATGGCCAGGGCGGGCGTCATGACCAATGTGCTGTTCATGCTGTTCAACCTGCTGCCCATCCTGCCGCTGGATGGCGGGCGCGTGGTTTTCTCGCTGCTTCCGCAGCGCATGGCCTGGCGCTACGGGCAGACGGAGCGCTATGGTTTTCCGATCCTGATCGGCCTGATGCTGCTCAGCCAGTTCGGCATTAACATCCTGAGTTGGGTGCTGACGCCCATGCTTATCCTTGTCCTCGGACTGGTTTCCACCCTTTTTCAAGTACCCCTGTACTGAACTGACCCATGTACCAAGAACGCATTGTTTCCGGCATGCGCCCCACGGGGGCGCTCCACCTCGGCCACTACCACGGCGCCATCAAGAACTGGGTGCGCCTGCAGGCGGAATATCCCTGCTATTTTTTCGTGGCCGACTGGCATGCGCTCACCACGCATTACGACACGCCGGAAGTCATCGAGCCGAATGTCTGGGACATGGTGATCGACTGGCTGGCCTGCGGCATCGATCCGGCGCAGGCGGTGCTGTTCCTGCAGTCGCGGGTGCCTGAACATGCCGAGCTGCATACGCTGCTGTCGATGATCACGCCGCTGGGCTGGCTGGAGCGGGTTCCGACCTACAAGGACCAGCAGGAAAAGCTGACCGACAAGGATCTCTCCACCTACGGCTTCCTCGGCTATCCGCTGCTGCAGAGCGCCGATGTGCTGATCTACCGCGCGAAGTATGTGCCGGTGGGCGAGGACCAGGTGCCGCACATCGAGTTCATGCGCGAAATCGCCCGTCGCTTCAACCACGTGTACGGCAAGGAGCCGGGCTTCGAGGACAAGGCGAAAGAGGCCGCAAAGAAAATGGGCAGCAAGAAGGCCAAGCTCTACGCGCAGTTGCGCACGCGCTACCAGGAGCAGGGCGATGCCGGCGCGCTGGAGTCGGCGCGCGCGCTGCTCGAGGAGCAGCAGAACCTGTCGGTGGGAGACAAGGAGCGGCTGTTCGGCTACCTCGAAGGCGGCGGGCGCATGATCCTGGTCGAACCTGAGGTGATGCTGACCGAGTCCTCCAAGCTGCCGGGGCTGGACGGTGCGAAAATGTCCAAGTCCTACAACAACACGATTGCGCTGCGCGAAGACCCGGAAAGCATCAAGAAGAAAATCCGCACCATGCCTACCGATCCGGCGCGTGTGAAGCGCGACGATCCGGGCGATCCGGCAAAATGCCCGGTGTGGCAGTTCCATCTGGTGTATTCGGACGACAAGACGCAGCAGTGGGCGAACGAAGGCTGTCGTTCCGCGGGCATCGGCTGCCTGGAGTGCAAGCAGCCGGTGATCGACGCGGTGCTGGCTGAACTCGGCCCGATCCGCGAGCGGGCACAGAAGTATGTGGACGACGTGACGCTCGTGAAGAACATCGTGGCCGATGGCTGCGAGAAGGCCCAGAAACTGGCCCAGGAAACCATGCGCGAAGTGCGCGATGCGATGGGACTGAATTACTCGTGAGCACGGCAAACTTCTCGGCAAACGATCCCGATCCCGTACAGGGCGTGATTCCGACGCCGGTAGCCGATCCGGTATTGCCCCACCTCATCAAGGTGCGCGGCGAGTTGCTGGTCGACCTGCCGCAGGATCTCTATATTCCTCCCGACGCGCTGGAGGTCTTCTTCGACACCTTCGAGGGGCCGCTGGACCTGCTGCTGTACCTGATCCGCAAGGCCAACATCGACATCCTCGATATCCCGATGGCCAAGCTGACGCTGCAGTACATCGAATACGTCGAAGTCATGCGGCACAAGAACCTGGAACTGGCGGCCGAATATCTGGTGATGGCGGCGATGCTCATGGAGATCAAGTCGCGCATGCTGCTGCCGCGACCGAAAGCCATCGAGGAAGAAGACGATCCACGGGCCGAGCTGGTACGCCGCCTGATGGAGTACGAACGCATGAAGCTGGCGGCGCAGAAGCTGGACGCGTTGCCCCAGCTCGGCCGTGATTTCCAGGCGGTCGAAGTCTGGGTGGAGCAGACGCTGGTCGAGCGCATTCCGCAGGTGAGCGTGGAAGATCTCACTGCTGCCTGGCGCACCGTGCTGGCGCGTGCCAAGAACATGCAGCACCACAAGATCACCCGCGACGAGCTGTCGGTGCGCGAGCACATGGGCATGATCATGCGCCGGTTGGCCGGCGGGCAGTTTGCCGAATTCGTCAGCCTCTTTGATCCGACCAAGGGCGTGCCCATGCTGGTGGTGAACTTCCTGGCCATCCTGGAGCTGGTGCGCGAAAGCCTGATCGAAGTGACGCAGTCCGAACCCTTTTCCCCCATCTATGTGAAGCTGATCCATGCTCAGCCCGAGTGAAGTCAAAGTTGTGCTGGAGGCCGCGCTGCTCTCCACGCCGGAGCCGCTGGCCATCAACCAGATGCGTCGCCTGTTCGAAGAGGAAGTCGGCGCGGATACCATCCGCCGGCTGCTGGACGAATTGCGCCTCGACTGGAAGGACCGTGCTGTCGAGCTGGTCAACATCGCCAGCGGATGGCGTTTCCAGACCAAGCCGGATTTCGGCCATTACGTCGATCGCCTGAATCCGGAGAAGGCGCCGCGTTACTCGCGTGCCGTGATGGAAACACTGTCCATCATCGCCTACCGCCAGCCGGTGACGCGCGGTGACATCGAAGACATTCGCGGAGTGACGGTCTCTGCGGATGTCGTCAAGAAACTTGAAGATCGCGGCTGGATAGACGTGGTCGGCCACCGCGATGTACCGGGCCGTCCTGCCCTGTTTGCGACCACGAAACTCTTTCTCGATGACCTCGGGTTGCGCACGCTTCAGGAATTGCCGCCGCTCGAAGAAATAGCCAAATCCCTTGAAATCTCATCCATCCCCACGCCGTCCCCGCAGCCCGATCAGGACCAGCCCGAAACGGCGCAAGCCGGAGGAGCAGAGTCCGCAGAGTCGGGAGCGTCCGCAGAATCCGAAGAGTCCGCAGAGTCCGCAGAATTCGAAGGCGGATCGGAAGACAGCGACACGGCAGCAGCGGCCGACCCGGCCTGAGCGATCCGCGTCTGCACCGGCGCCTGGCGCCGGCGGGGATGCGGCTGCTTCCGAGAAGCTGCAGAAGGTGCTTGCCCGCGCCGGGCTGGGCTCCCGCCGCGACATGGAAGCGCTGATCCTCGAAGGACGCGTGGCCGTCAACGGCGCAGTCGCCAGCGTTGGCTTGCGCGTGAGCGAGTCCGACCGTGTCATGGTGGACGGAAAGCCGGTGCGCATTCGCGCGGAGGCTGCAACGGCCCGCGTGCTGCTGTACCACAAGCCGGCCGGCGAGATGGTCACGGCAAACGATCCGGAAGGTCGCCCTACGGTATTTGCAAGCCTGCCCCGACTGCAGGGGCGGCAATGGATTGCCATCGGCCGCCTCGATTTCAATACCAGCGGCGTGCTGCTGTTTACCGATTCGGGGGAACTGGCCAACCGGCTGATGCACCCCAGCAGCAACCTGGAGCGGGAGTATGCCGTCCGGGTCATGGGGGAACTGACCCGGGAGCAGCAGAAAGCGCTGAAGGAAGGGGTGGTGCTTGAGGACGGGCCGGCCCATTTCGACGACATCAAGTATCAGGGCGGAGAGGGCGCCAACCGCTGGTACAACGTGTTGCTGCAGGAAGGCCGCAACCGTGAAGTGAGACGCATGTTCGAGTCCGCCGGCCTGATCGTCAGCAGACTGATTCGGACGCGTTTTGGCCCCGTGACATTGCCGCCACGGCTTGCGCGGGGGCGTTGGCAGATGCTGGATGCGGCAGAGATGGAGCGCCTCCTGGCAGCGTTGGGAGGCTGAATTTCCAGGTGGTCCGTTATCAAACTGTCCTCAGCAAGGACGCGTTTGGCATTGTTTAGGAACGTAAATCTTGCTATAATCGACCGGTAGTAAACAGGGATGGCGGCACTGGCGAGAGCCGTTGCCGTCCGCCGTAACGACAAAAATGGGCTGTGCTGGCCCATTTTTTATTTGTGGTGCCGAAATGTTGCACAGCCTGGACGCTCTGGAAAAACTGCTGATGCAGGCGATTGCAGGCTTGGGATACGATCTGGCTGATTTTAGTTTTTCAGGTAAAAACAAGCTATTACAGGTTTTTATTGATAAACAGCATCAGCTATCGGGTGATCCCAATGGTGGCATCACGCTGGAAGATTGCCAGCGTGTGAGCGAGCAGCTGCAGCGGGTGCTGCCCGTGGAGGGCGTGAATTACGACCGGCTGGAGGTGTCTTCGCCGGGGCTGGACAGGCGGTTGCGCAAAGTGACGGATTTTGTCCGGTTTGCCGGGCATGAAGCGGAAATCAGGCTGCGGGTGCCGATCAATGGCCGGCGGCGGCTGGTCGGGAATTTGGGTGCGATGGTAGGTGAGCAGGTGAGTATCGATATCGGGGGCGACCGCTTTGCAGTGGATTTCGCCAATATCGAACGCGCTCGTCTTGTGCCGAAGATTTAAGGAGCAGGAGGTTGCAAGTGAACCGGGAATTGCTATTGCTTGTTGATGCCCTCGCGCGCGAGAAGAACGTCCACAAGGAGACGGTATTCGGCGCCCTCGAGATGGCCATTGCCTCGGCGACCAAGAAGCGCTTCAACGAAGAGGTTGAAGTGCGGGTGTCCATCGACCGTGAGACTGGCGATTTTGAATCGTTCCGGCGCTGGCAGGTGTTGCCCGACGATGCGGTTGAAGCGCCGCCGCACCAGATCGCATTGTCCGAAGCCCAGAAGCAGTACGGTGACATCCAGGTTGAGGATTTCATCGAAGAGCAGCTCGAGCCCATCGAATTCGGCCGCATCGGGGCGCAGGCTGCCAAGCAGGTGATCCTGCAGCGCATCCGCGATGCCGAGCGGGAGCAACTGCTGCAGGATTTCCTCGCGCGCAATGAAAAGCTGGTCACCGGAACGGTCAAGCGGATTGAACGCGGCAATGCCATGATCGAGGCGGGACGGGTCGAGGCGGTATTGCCGAGGGATCAGATGATCCCGAAGGAAAACCTCCGTGTCGGCGACCGTGTCCGGGCTTATCTGGTGCGCATCGAGCGCGCGCTGCGCGGTCCGCAACTGATCCTGTCGCGTACGGCGCCGGAATTCATCAGCGAACTGTTCCGCCTTGAAGTGCCGGAAATCGAAGAGGGTCTGCTTGAGATCAAATCGGCAGCGCGGGATCCGGGCGTGCGCGCCAAGATCGCGGTGCATGCCAAGGACAAGCGCATTGATCCGATCGGCACCTGCGTTGGCATGCGCGGTTCGCGCGTGCAGGCTGTCACCCAGGAACTGGGTGGCGAGCGTGTCGACATCGTGCTGTGGTCAGCGGATCCGGCGCAGTTCGTGATCGGTGCCCTGGCGCCGGCCGAGGTGTCGAGCATCCTGGTGGACGAGGAAAAGCATGCGATGGATGTCGTGGTGGACGAGGAAAACCTCGCCATCGCCATCGGTCGCAGCGGACAGAACGTGAGGCTGGCCTCTGAACTGACCGGCTGGACGATCAACCTGATGAACGAATCCGAGTCACAGGAGAAAAGCCGGGCCGAGAGCGAGGCGACGCGCAAGCTGTTCATGGAAAAACTGGACGTCGACCAGGAGGTTGCCGACATCCTGATCCAGGAGGGCTTTGCCACGCTCGAAGAAGTGGCTTATGTACCGATCAATGAAATGACCGAGATCGAAGCGTTCGACGAGGCGACGGTGAATGAGCTGCGCAGCCGCGCCCGCGATGCGCTGATCGTGCAGGCGATCAAGAGCGAAGAGCAGGCTGAAGGTGTCGATCCGGAACTGCGCAGTCTCGAAGGCATGGACGGTGAACTTGCCGCCAAGCTGGCCGGGGCCGGAATCAAGTCACGTGATGACCTGGGCGATCTCGCGGTGGATGATTTGGTGGAGATATCCGGCATAGACGGTGAGCGCGCGAAGGAACTGATCATGAATGCCCGCGCACACTGGTTCAAGGAATAACTGGGAACACAATGGCACAAACGAGCGTCGCGCAATTTGCCGGGGAACTGAAGGTTCCGCCATCCGTGCTGCTTGAGCAGCTGCGGGCGGCCGGCGTGAACAAGCGCATGGCCGAGGACATTCTCTCGGACCAGGACAAGACCATGCTGCTCGACTACCTGCGCAAGTCGCATGGTGCAGCCGAGCCGAAGAACAAGATCACGCTGATGCGCAAGCAGACGTCGGAGATCATCAAGAAGTCCGATGCCAGCGGCAAGGCTCGTACCATCCAGGTAGAAGTCAAGAAGAAGCGTGTGTTCGTCAAGCGTGACGCAGATGTCGTGCCAGTGGCGGTTGAGCCTCCTGCGCCGGCTCCGGCACCAACTCCTGAGCCGCCGCCCCCTCCGGTGGTTGTGGCACCAGAGCCCGCACCGGTACCAACACCGGCCCCGGCTCCAGTTGTGGCACCGGAACCGGCTCCGGCACCGACTTTGGAAAAGGCGCCGGCTCCCGTCCCCGCACCCGCGAAGCCCGCAGTGCCCTTTACCGTTGGTGCACGCGAAACCGAGGTACGGCAGCAGGAGCGTCGTCGCCACGATGAGTTGGCGGCACGTCAGGCAGCGGAGGTCGCGGAGAAGCAGGAGCGTGAACAGCGTATTGCCGAACAGAAGAAGGCAGAGGCACTTAGAGTTGCGGCGGCCGCAGCAGTGCCTGCTGTGCCAGCCGCGGCTGCGGCTCCTGCTCCCGCAGACACGACCTTGCACAAGCCCAAGGTTGCTGATGCCGGCCAGGGCGACAAGAAGAAAAAGCCTGTAACCACGGTCTGGAAGGACGAAAGCGCCAACAAGCGCCGCACGATCAAGACCCGTGGCGATGTTCAGGGTGCCTCAGGCTGGCATGCCCGCAGCCGGCACAAGGGCGCGGGCGGTGCAGGCCATGCTGAAGGGGATAACCAGTTCGCGGCACCATCGGAACCCGTTGTCCGGGAAATCCATGTGCCGGAAACGATTACGGTCGGTGATCTGGCGCACAAGATGTCAGTGAAAGCGGCCGAAGTCATCAAGTCATTGATGAAGCTGGGCAGCATGGTGACGATCAACCAGGTTCTCGATCAGGAAACGGCGATGATCGTTGTCGAGGACATGGGTCACAAGGCCATTGCAGCCAAGCTGGATGATCCTGAGGCCTACCTGATCGAGGAGGCTGCAGGTGGCGAGGCTGAGGCCAAGCCGCGCGCGCCGGTGGTGACCGTGATGGGTCACGTTGACCATGGCAAAACGTCGCTGCTGGACTACATCCGCCGCGCAAAGGTTGCCGCTGGTGAAGCAGGCGGAATTACCCAGCATATCGGCGCATATCACGTGGAAACCCCGCGCGGCATGATCACGTTCCTGGATACTCCCGGCCACGAGGCGTTCACGGCCATGCGTGCCCGTGGCGCCAAGGTAACGGACCTGGTGATCCTGGTGGTGGCTGCAGACGATGGCGTGATGCCGCAGACGGTCGAGGCGATTTCGCACGCGAAGGCAGCCAATGTGCCGCTGATCGTGGCAATCAACAAAATCGACAAGCCTGACGCCAATCCAGACAGGGTCAAGCAGGAACTGGTTGCGAACAGTGTGGTTCCCGAGGAGTACGGCGGTGACTCCCCGTTTGTACCGGTGTCTGCAAAGACCGGCAAGGGCATCGATGACCTCCTTGAGCAGGTGCTGCTCCAGGCTGAAGTGCTGGAACTGAAGGCCGTGGCGGATGCGCCGGCAAAAGGCATCGTGATTGAAGCGCGACTCGACAAGGGCCGGGGCCCGGTGGCCACGCTTCTGGTGCAATCAGGAACCCTCCGGCGTGGTGACGTGCTGCTGGCCGGTTCGGCATTCGGACGTGTGCGTGCCATGCTCGACGAAAACGGCAAGCCGATTCAGGAAGCAGGTCCATCGATTCCCGTCGAGATCCAGGGTTTGTCGGATGTGCCGGGTGCAGGCGAGGAAGTGGCTGTGCTGACGGACGAACGCAAGGCGCGTGAAATTGCGCTGTTCCGGCAGGGCAAGTTCCGTGAGGTCAAGCTGGCCAAGAAGCAGGCTGCCAACCTGGAGAACATGTTCGAACAGATGGGCGAGGGCGAAGTCAAGATGATGCCCCTGCTGATCAAGGCGGACGTGCAGGG
>CAIYPG010000166.1 GCA_903928055.1 uncultured beta proteobacterium
CCTATCTGGACAATCCGCAGTCCATCCCCGAGCAGTGGCGGGAATATTTCGACAAGATGCAGCTTTTGCCGGGGAGCGACGAGGGCGGTGGGCGTGATGTGGCCCACGGCCCCATCATCGAATCCTTTGCACAGCGTGCCAAACAGGGCAGCCTTCGCCCCTCAGCGTCCCCCGCAGAATTGGGTGTCGAGCGCAAGCAGGTATATGTGCTGCTGCTCATTACCGCCTATAGGACCATGGGTTGCCGGTGGTCCGAGCTTGACCCGCTGAAGCGCCAGCAGCGACCGCAGATTCCCGAACTCGAGCCGGCGTTTTATGATTTGACCGAGTCAGACATGGATTTGGTGTTCAACACCGGGACTCTGGTCGGGCCTGAACGAGCAACATTGCGGGAGATACTCCAGGCGCTGCGCGAGACCTACTGCGGATCCATCGGTGCCGAATACATGTACATCAGCGACATGGCACAGAAGAGCTGGATCCAGCAACGGCTGGAATCGGTTCGTTCCCGCCCCAGTTTCTCGCCCGAGGTCAAGAAGCGCATTCTCGAAAGGCTAACGGCTGCAGAAACACTGGAAAAATACCTGCACACCAGATATGTCGGGCAGAAGCGTTTTTCTCTGGAGGGTGGTGAAACGTTGATTGCCTGCATGGATGACATCGTCCAGCGTGCCGGCAGCCAGGGTGTCGAGGAACTGGTGGTTGGCATGGCACATCGCGGCCGCCTCAACGTCCTCGTCAATACCGTGGGCAAATCGCCCAAGGAACTGTTCTCCGAGTTTGAAGGCAAACATGTTGGTGATGTTCTGGCTTCGACCGGCGACGTGAAATACCATAATGGTTTTTCATCGGACGTCTCGACGCCGGGCGGACCAATTCACCTCTCGCTAGCATTCAATCCGTCCCACTTGGAGATCGTCAATCCGGTGGTCGAGGGCTTGGTGCGCGCCCGGCAGCATCGCCGGGGTGACAAGACCGGCGACAAGGTCATGCCGCTGCTCATGCATGGCGATGCCTCCTATGCGGGGCAGGGGGTTGTCATGGAGACCCTCAACCTGTCTCAGACGCGTGGCTATTCGACCGGTGGAACGGTGCATATCGTGGTCAACAACCAGATCGGCTTCACGACGTCCGATCCGCGCGATTCGCGCTCGACCCTGTACTGCACCGACGTGTCGAAAATGGTGGAAGCACCAATTCTGCACGTCAATGCCGATGATCCCGAGGCATCGCTTTTCGTGTGCCAGTTGGCAATGGACTTCCGCAAGGAGTTCAAGAAGGACATCATCATTGACCTGGTGTGCTTCCGCCGCCTAGGTCACAACGAGCAGGATGAGCCGTTCGTCACCCAGCCGCTGATGTACAAGAAGATTTCGCAGCACCCCGGCACCCGCAAGCTCTACGCCGACAAGCTGATTGCGCAAGGCGTGATCAAGGCGGACGATCCGGAGCGCTTCATCAAGGAATATCGCCAGGCCCTGGATGAAGGTCGCTCCACTTCAAGCCCGGTTCTTTCCAGTTATCAGCGCGAACATGCCATCGACTGGTCGCAGTTCACGAACGCAAAGTGGACGGACAACGCGGATACTTCCGTGCCGCTGGCTGATTTGCAGCGACTTGGTGAGCGCCTGACCACCATTCCCGCGGGATTCAAGCTGCATCCCACGGTTGAGCGGGTCAATCAGGCGCGCCGCGAAATGGCACAGGGCAAAAAGATGCTCGACTGGGGCATGGCCGAAAACCTCGCCTACGCAACATTGCTGGTCAATGGCTATGGCGTGAGACTTTCCGGGCAGGACTCCGGCCGTGGGACGTTCGCACACCGCCATGCCGTGTTCCATGACCAGAACCGCGAAAAATGGGACGCCGGCACCTACATTCCGCTGCAGAATCTTGCGGAAAAACAGAGCAATTTTGTCGTCATTGACTCGGTCCTTTCCGAAGAGGCCGTTCTCGGTTTCGAGTATGGCTATGCCTGTGCCGAGCCAAACGAACTGACCATCTGGGAAGCGCAGTTTGGCGATTTTGCCAACGGTGCGCAGGTCGTGATCGACCAGTTCATTTCCTCGGGCGAGGCCAAGTGGGGCAGGGTTTGCGGTCTGGTGATGCTGCTCCCGCACGGCTACGAGGGACAGGGGCCGGAGCACAGTTCTGCACGCCTTGAGCGCTACCTGCAGGCCTGCGCGGAACACAATATCCAAGTCTGCTATCCCTCGACGCCAGCCCAGATCTACCATCTCCTGCGCCGCCAGATGGTGCGCAATTTCCGCAAGCCGCTGGTCGTGATGACTCCGAAGTCGCTGCTGCGCAAACCCGAGGCCGTGTCTCCGCTGAAGGATCTGGCCAAGGGCGAATTCAAGACGGTCATTGGTGAAATCGATGACCTTGAGCCAAAGGACGTTACCCGCATCGTGGCCTGTTCAGGGAAGGTCTATTACGACCTGCTGATCGCCCGGCGTGAGCGGCGCCTGGACAATATTGCCATCATCCGCGTTGAACAGTTGTATCCGTTCCCGCACAAGCAGTTTGCCGCGGAAATGAAGCGCTACCCGAATGCCAAGGAAGTAATGTGGTGTCAGGAAGAGCCGCTCAATCAGGGCGCCTGGTATCAGACGAGGCATTATTTCGTCGAGAACATGCGGCCGGATCAGAAACTGTACGTGTCCAGTCGTCCCTCGGCCGCTGCGCCTGCCGGCGGCTCGTATGCACGCCACAATGAGCGGCAGAAAAAGGTCATTGAAACGGCATTTGGAAAAATCAAGTAGAAGGCTGTCCGGGAACTGGAAAAGTTTCCGGGCGTATAGTAGCTTCCGGCGCGTTACGCGCTGAGTTTTTGCAGTACGCGGGGCAAGGCCAAGCCGGATCCTGCGGAAAAACCGAACGGAGCAATCATGCTGGTTGAAGTCAGAGTACCGCAATTGTCGGAGTCCGTCGCCGAGGCAACATTGCTCGCGTGGCACAAGAAGGTTGGCGAAGCCGTCGCGCGGGATGAAAACCTGATCGATATCGAAACTGACAAGATCGTGATGGAACTGCCGGCACCCGCCGACGGCGTCCTGGTCAAAGTGATCAAGGCGGATGGCGGCAGCGTCAAGTCCGGTGAGGTCATTGCCACCATAGACACCGAAGCCAAGGCCACGACGGCTGGCGCAGCACCCCCACCTGTCGTCAAACCCGAACCTGCTTCGGTAGCACCAACCCCGGCTCCGAGTGCAGCCGATGCGCGGCAGGATGCCCGGCTGATGCCATCTGCAAGAAAAATCGTTGAAGAACAAGGGCTTGATCCAACCAAGATTACGGGTTCTGGTCGTGATGGTCGCATCACGAAGGGTGATGTTCTCGGCACTGCGGAAAAATCCACTGCTCCCATATCCACGGGCAAACCGGCTTCCGCCGCGTCACTCCCCCAGGCCCCATCCGCCGTTAACGTGGACAAATTGCTGGGTGGCCGTCCGGAACAGCGCGTGCCGATGTCGCGCCTGCGCGCACGCATTGCGGAGCGGCTGGTTCAGTCGCAGTCCACCTCGGCCATCCTGACGACGTTCAACGAAGTGAACATGCAGCCTGTCATCGACCTGCGCAAGAAATATCAGGACAGGTTCGAGAAGGAGCATGGCGTACGCCTCGGATTCATGTCGTTTTTCGTCAAGGCGGCAGTGCATGCATTGAAGAAGTACCCGATTGTCAACGCGTCTGTCGACGGCAGCGATATCGTGTACCACGGGTATTTCGATATTGGCATTGCGGTCAGTTCCCCCCGTGGTCTGGTTGTCCCGGTTTTGCGTGACGCGGATCAGCTCACGCTTGCCGGCGTGGAGAAAAAGATTGCGGAGTTCGGCAAACAGGCACAGGACGGCAAACTGACGATCGAGGACCTGACCGGCGGCACATTCTCCATCTCCAATGGCGGTGTCTTCGGCTCGATGCTGTCCACGCCGATCATCAATCCGCCGCAAAGCGCGATCCTGGGCGTGCACGCCACCAAGGATCGGCCGGTTGCGGAAAACGGGCAGGTTGTCATCAGACCGATGAACTACCTTGCCTTGTCCTATGACCATCGCATCATCGATGGCAGGGAGGCCGTGCTTGCCCTGACCGCGATGAAGGATGTTCTGGAAGATCCGGCGCGGCTCCTGATTGACGTATAAAAAACTGCTGCGACAATCTCGCAGCAGTCGTTCCAGTGGTAAATGAAGGGTTAATCATGGCTCAGACCTTCGATGTCGTCGTGATCGGTTCCGGTCCGGCAGGTTATATTGGCGCAATCCGCGCCGCTCAGCTTGGGCTGAAAACCGCCTGTGTCGAGGAATGGAAGACGCCGGGCGGGAAGCACGCGCTCGGCGGAACCTGCCTCAACGTCGGCTGCATTCCTTCCAAGGCACTCCTTGAGTCCTCGGAGCAATACGAACACACGCTCAAGGGGCTGGGTTCGCACGGCATTTCCGTCTCGGGTGTCAAGGTCGACCTTCCCAAGATGCTTTCGCGCAAGGACTCGATCGTCTCGAAGATGACCGGAGGCATCGAATTCCTCTTTCGCAAGAACAAGATCACCTGGTTGAAAGGCCATGGCAGGTTTGCCGGAAAGGGCGCGCAAGGCTGGAGCATTGAGGTTGCAGGCGGAAGCAGCACCGAAACGATCGAAGCGAAATGGGTCATCGTCGCCAGCGGTTCCTCCGCGCGCCATCTGCCGGGCATTGATGTGGACAATGTCCGCATCTGCGACAACATCGGCGCATTGGCATTTGACGAGGTGCCGAAGCGGCTGGGTGTGATCGGCGCAGGTGTCATCGGTCTGGAGTTGGGAAGCGTGTGGCGCAGGCTGGGCTCCCAGGTCACGGTGCTCGAAGCGCTGCCCGGCTTCCTCGCTGCCGCCGATGAAAGCATTTCCAAGGAAGCCTGGAAGATCTTTACCGGAGAGCAGGGCCTGGATATCCGCCTCGGTGCCAAGATCGGAAAAGTTACGGCCGGCAAGAAGGGCGTGACCGTCGAATATGAGCATGAAGGTACTGCCGGAAAGCTGGAGTGTGACCGGCTCATCATTTCCGTCGGCCGGATTCCCAATACCGGCAACCTTGGCGCTGAAGCCGTCGGACTCAAGATTGACGGGCGGGGCTTCATCGAGGTTGATGATCATTGCCGCACGAACCTTCCCAATGTTTTTGCCGTGGGCGATGTTGTGCGCGGCCCGATGCTGGCCCACAAGGGCGAGGAAGAGGGCGTCATGGTGGCGGAGCTCATTGCCGGACAGAAGAGCCATGTGGACTACTCGGCCATTCCCTGGGTGATCTATACCTCGCCCGAGATCGCCTGGGTCGGCAAGACCGAGCAGGCACTCAAAGTGGAAGGCGTGCCGTACAAGGTGGGGCAGTTCCCGTTTGCCATCAACGGACGGGCATTGGGTCATGGCAATACCCACGGCTTCGTGAAGATGCTGGCGCATGCCAAGACGGATGAGATCCTCGGGGTGCACATCATCAATACCCACGCGTCCGAGCTGATTGCCGAGGCTGTCGTCGCGATGGAGTTCCATGCCGCGTCCGAGGACATTGCCCGCATCGTTCACGCGCACCCGTCGCTGTCCGAGGTCATGCATGAGGCCGCGCTGGCAGTGGACAAGCGTGCGCTGAACATGTGACCTGCGCCGCCCGTCCGCTGTTGACGGGCAGGCGGCAGTGATCCAGTCACTCCAGTTTTGGACATGCGCGACACCCCTGGCGAACTTTCACGGCAATTCGAAATTGCGGAAGGCGAGCGCCTTTCCGTCATTGACCTTTACCGGCGCACGCTGGCAAAGCGCAATTACCAGGCGGATGCCTCGCAGATGGCCGCAGTGGAGCGCCTGCAACGCCTGCACGACGAATGGACCGGCTACAAGCACCGCCGCAGGACGGCCTTGCATCGCCTGCTGGTGCGCCCGGCGCTGCCGCGGGGTGTTTATCTCTGGGGTTCAGTGGGGCGCGGAAAAAGTTTCCTCATGGACAGCTTTTATCTGTCCCTCCCGCTGGATCGAAAATGCCGCGTGCACTTCCATCACTTCATGCGCGACGTCCATCGCGAACTGGAGGACCTGAAGGGAACGGAAGATCCGCTGGCCGCGCTCGCCGCGCGCCTCGCCAGCCGGTACCGGCTGATCTGTTTTGATGAAATGCACGTCAATGACATTGCTGACGCCATGATCCTGGGCCGGCTGTTGCGCAAGACCATGGACCTGGGCGTGGTGTACTGCATGACCTCGAACTACCATCCGGACCTGCTCTACAAGGATGGGCTGAAGCGCGACAATTTCATGCCGGCAATCGCGTTGATCAAAGACCGGCTGGACATCATCAATGTCGACGGCGGCATAGACTACCGGCGGCGTGCACTGGAGCAGGTAAAGACCTATATGACACCGCTGGATGCGACCGCGGAAGCGGCGCTATTTGAAACTTTCTCCCGGCTTGCGGAAGTCGAGGAGGAAAGCGAGCCGCTGGAAATCGAGGGCCGGCCGATTCCCTACCTGCACCGCGCCGGCGGCGTGATCTGGTTTGATTTCATGGCCGTGTGCGGCTGGGGGCGTTCGCAGCTTGATTACCTGGAACTCGCGCGCAGCTTCCATACCGTCATCGTGGCGAACGTTCCGCGCATCGGGCTCTCGCTGGTGGACGAAGGGCGGCGCTTCACGCTGATGGTAGATGTGTTCTACGACAATCGGGTGAAGCTCATCCTGTCAGCTGAGGCATTGCCTGAAGAATTGCTCAAGGTGGAGGAAGGCGCTGGTGATGCGCGCATCCGAGCCATGGCTTTCGAATTCGAGCGCACCGCAAGCCGCCTCATTGAAATGCAGTCCAGGGAGTATCTTTCGCAACAGAAGGTCAGCTATTGAAGATAATAATTCCTTTATGAAATTGCTTCGATAAAAGATAATTCTATAAAAGTGATCATATTATGGAAGCAATGAGCATGTCCAAATTCAAGGCGTTTCGCATACGCGAGTCAGGCGGAAAGATTGCCTCTGGCTTCGAGCAGGTGTCGATGGAGGAGCTTGATGCCGGTGAGGTCGTGGTCAAGGTCGCCTACTCCAGCATCAACTACAAGGATGCATTGGCTGCCACCGGGGCCGGAAAGATCATCCGGCGCTTCCCCTGCATCGGGGGCATTGATCTTTCCGGAACGGTGGTCGAGTCCTCGGATAACCGCTTCAAGCCGGGCGATCCGGTCATCGCGACCAGCTTCGATCTGGGTGTGGCTCATGATGGCGGCTACACCGAGTACGCGCGTGTGCCTGCCGCCTGGGTGGTGCCATTGCCAAAGGGCCTGAGCTTGTTCGAAGCCATGGCACTGGGCACCGCAGGCTACACCGCCGGCCTGGCCGTGCTGCGCATGGAACACAATGGACTGACGCCGGTGCAGGGGCCGGTCATCGTCACCGGCGCCACGGGAGGCGTCGGTTCGCTAGCTGTCGACATGCTTTCTGCATTGGGTTATCAGGTTGTAGCTGTCACTGGCAAGGAGGCAGAGACCATATATCTGAAGCACCTGGGCGCGACCGAGGTGAGGCTGCGCCAGAGCATCGACCTCGCGAAAATCCGCCCACTGGACAAGGCCCAGTGGGCCGGCGCGGTCGACAACCTGGGCGGCGACATGCTGGCCTGGATCGCCAGTGGAATGAAGGACGATGGCTGCATCGCCAGCATCGGCTTGGCCGCCGGCATGAACCTCAACACGACGGTGGCGCCCTTCATCCTGCGTGGCGTGAATCTGATCGGCATCAACTCGGTCAGCACGCCCATGCCGCTGCGGCAAAAAGTGTGGGAACGTCTGGCTGGTGACATGCGACCGCGGCACCTGAAGGAATTGGCCACCACACTGCCTTTTGATCAACTGCCCGGTGCCTTTGATGCCTTCATCAGCGCCAAGGTCCGCGGGCGCATCGTTGTGGCCATTGGTCAATAGTCCGGGCTTCTCGCTGCGGACAATGAGAACAGGAGTTGACTGGAACATGGCAGGCGCACTTTCCCATATCCGCGTGCTGGATCTCAGCCGCGTACTGGCCGGTCCCTGGTGCGGGCAGAATCTTGCCGACCTGGGCGCCGATGTCATCAAGGTCGAACGTCCCGGTACCGGTGATGAGTCGCGCACCTGGGGTCCGCCGTGGGTGAAGGACGGGCAGGGTGGGGATACTCGTGACTCAACCTATTTCACTTCGACCAACCGCAACAAACGCTCCATCACTGTTGATATCGCCAAGCCCGAAGGGCAGGCGCTGGTCCGGGAACTGGCCGCCGGCGTTGATGTCCTGATCGAGAACTTCAAGGTCGGCGACCTGAAGCGCTACGGACTGGGCTACGCGGACATCCGGGCGATCAATCCCGGGATCATCTACTGCTCCGTAACCGGATTCGGGCAGGATGGGCCCTCCGCCCAGCGGCCCGGGTACGATTTCATCTTCCAGGGTGAAGGCGGCCTGATGAGCATTACGGGAGAGCGCGACGACCTGCCTGGGGGCGGGCCGGAGAAAGTGGGCATTGCCGTGACCGACATTCTGTCCGGACTCAATTCCACCGTGGCCATCCTTGCGGCACTGGAGCATCGCCACATCAGCGGCCGTGGACAGTACATCGATACGGCCCTGATGGACAACATCGTGGCCTTTGGCGCAAACCAGATCGTCGGTTACTTTGCCACCGGCCAGGTGCCACGCCGCTACGGCAATGCCCATCCGAATCTTGCTCCGTACGGCGTGTTCCGGACCGGCGATGGCCACATGATCGTGGCCTGCGGGAACCAGGGACAGTGGGAGCGGTTCTGCAGTGCCATCGGGCGAAGTGAGCTGCCGGGGGACGCGCGATTCCGTGATATTCCGGGGCGCAACGCCCATCGTCCGGTGCTGACCGAGGAAATCGAGCGAACCCTGATGGCCCATACGACGGCCCACTGGATGGCCTTGCTCCAGGCCGCTGATGTTCCCAACGGTCCCATCAACAACTATCAGCAGGTATTCGAGCATCCCCAGGTCGTGCATCGCAAGTTGCGCGTCGACATGAAGCACGCCAGGGGAGGGACGACTTCTACGGTGGCGAGTCCCCTGCGGTTGTCGGAGACACCGGTGGAATATCGCCGGGCACCGCCGGTACTGGGCCAGCATACCGTGGAAATCCTGTCCGAAGTCCTGGGGAAAAACCCTGCAGAAATCGAGCGCCTGAAGCAGGGCGGGATCGTCTAGGGCTGACGCAGGACGCCCTGCTGGCGGATTATTTTTCCGCAGCCAGTTTTGCAGCGAGGGCCGGATCAAGTTTCTGCAGGACCTGCACTGCCTTGGCGGCTTCCTCCCTGCGCCCGCTGCGTTTCAGCAGCAGGCCCATGCTGAACCAGGCTGGGGACATTCCCGGCTCCAGTTCAACGGCGGCATTGTAGGCAACCAGCGCACGCTCGACACTGCCGGCATCCTGATAGGCTTCGCCGAGCAGAAAAAGGGAGGCTGGAGAGGAAGGGTCCACCGACGTGGCATGCACCAAAGTACGTATGGCTGCATCCGGCCTGCCTGAGAGCCTCTGGGCCTCGCCCAGCAGGTTCCAAGCGTCAATTTCCTCGGGACTGATGCGGGTCGCGCGAGTCAGGGTTTCGGTGGCTCCAGGAATATCTCTGAGTTGCAATTGCGCATACCCCAGCAGGATCAGGGCATCCTCGTTATTCGCATTGGCTGCGACCATGGCCTGGGCGAGCCTTGCAAGCCCTGCCCAGTCGCCCTTGCGCTGCAACTCCTCGATGCGTTTTGCATTTTCGTAGTCTCCGCCACGCGTTGATAGCATCGCAGACAGCAGGGGGGTGACAGGCATAAGCGCAAGCGGCGCTGCGCAACCGCAGGCCAGCAGGATTGCGCCGCCGATCAGGGCAGCCCGCCAGCGCATTTCAGACTTTGGTCTGATAAACGTAGGCCTGTTGGTTGACCCTGGATTCGAGGGCCTTTTTCTGCCCCTCGGGATCAGGCTTCTTGTCCCACCACATCGAACGGCCTTTTTGCTGTTCGGCAACGATTTGCGGCTTTTCCTTGAGCAGATCCCGGATCATGCAGGTGATATCCGATTCGTAGTACTTGGCCATGGCGCTTCTGCGAAAAGTAGTGATGGATTTGATTATAGACCATACGGTTCAAGGTGCGGAAATAACGAAATTAGAAACAAAGACTTAGGACCGGAGTTGCGAACGGGAAGCGATTGCCTTGCCAATTTTCCCGGACTGTATAAAAATACAGACCATTGCTTGAATCACGGAGTCTGCGGCATGGAAGAACTAACGCCCTCGCAAAGTCGCATCCTGCAGTTCATACGCCAGACCCTTGAAGAAACCGGTATGCCGCCGACGCGCGCCGAAATCGCAACGGCTATGGAATACCGCTCGGCAAATGCAGCAGAAGAGCACTTGCGCACGCTGGAGCGTAAGGGTGCAATCGAGATCCTGAAGGGGTCGGCGCGGGGTATCCGCCTGGCGGATGGTGGCGGACTGCCATTGATCGGACGTGTGGCGGCCGGGTCACCCATCCTGGCCGAAGCGCATGTCCAGGGTCATTTCCAGATTGATCCCAATCTGTTCAAGCCGAAGGCGGATTATCTGCTCAAGGTGCGCGGCATGAGCATGCGTGATGCAGGCATCCATGATGGCGATCTGCTGGTCGTCCATCGCAGTCCGGAAGCACGTACCGGCCAGGTCGTGGTCGCCCGCGTCGGAGATGAGGTTACCGTAAAGCGCCTGCGCCGGCGGGGCGCCATTGTTGAACTGCTGCCGGAGAATCCGGAATTCGAGCCCATTGTGGTTGATACGCGTCGCGATGCCTTGGCGATTGAAGGCATCGGCGTTGGCGTCATTCGTAACGGCAGGGCACTCTAGGCTCGTCAGCGGAACGGACCTACGGATTCCGGACTAATTTCTACCGGATATCGGCAGTAAGGGACTCAAGCAGTCCGTCGGCCGAATCTTCCAGCAGTTCGAGCGCGTGTTCAAAGCCCTCCGTACCGCCGTAATACGGATCCGGGACGTCGATTTCTCCGAATCGTCGCGAAAATGTCATCATCATTTTCAGCTTGTGCGCCTGGGATGGTTGCGCAAGCCTGGCCAGAAAGGCGCGATGCCCCGTGTCCATTGCCAGCACCAGATCAAACCGCTCGAAATCGATGAGCTCGAATTTGCGTGCACGCAGATCGTGAAGCGGATACCCGCGTTGGGTCGCAGCGGTAACCGAGCGCTGATCCGGCGCTTCGCCAACGTGGTAGCCATGGGTGCCCGCTGAGTCGGTCATCACGCGCCCGGCCAATGGCCCGCTGGCGATCTTCGCCCTTACAATGCCTTCGGCAGTGGGTGAGCGGCAGATATTGCCGGTGCAGACGAAACACAGGCTCAATGTCAGGTCGGGCATGGCCGGCTATTTCTTTCTGGCAGGAACCACCGGCTGTTCGATTTCGTCTGCCGGTGCTGCACCAAACAGGTTTTTCTTCAGTACTGCGAGGCGATCGCGCGCTTGCGCCGCTTTTTCGAATTCAAGGTTGCGGGCAAATTCCTGCATCTGTTTTTCCATCTGCCGGATTTCGCGCGCCACCTGCTTTTCCGACATGCCTTCATAGCGTGCCTGGTCCTGTGCCGCCTTGAGCTGGAGCTGGCCCTGCTGAGGGTCATAGAGGCCTTCAATCATGTCCCGGATGCGTTTCACGACGCCGCGAGGCGTAATGTCGTTGGCGCTGTTGAAGCTGACCTGCTTGCTGCGACGGCGATCGGTTTCGCTGATCGCCCGTTTCATGGAGTCTGTCATGCGATCGGCGTAGAGAATGGCTTTGCCGTTGATATGGCGCGCGGCGCGACCGATGGTCTGGATGAGCGAACGCTCCGAACGCAGGAAACCCTCCTTGTCCGCGTCGAGGATGGCGACAAGTGACACTTCCGGAATGTCCAGTCCTTCGCGCAGCAGGTTGATGCCAACCAGAACGTCAAATGCGCCCAGCCGCAGATCACGGATGATTTCAACCCGTTCCACCGTCTCGATCTCGGAATGCAGGTAGCGGACCCGGACGCCATGTTCGCCAAGGTAATCGGTGAGTTCTTCGGACATGCGCTTGGTCAGGGTCGTCACCAGCACGCGTTCTCCCTGCGCCGTGCGGAGCGTAATCTCGGACAGCAGGTCGTCCACCTGCGAAGTGGCTGGCCTGACTTCGATCTCCGGGTCAATGAGCCCCGTTGGCCGCACCACCTGTTCGACGATCTGCGCCGATCGCTGCCGTTCATATTCGGCAGGAGTTGCGGAGACAAAAATCGTCTGACGCATGATCTTCTCGAATTCTTCGAACTTCAAAGGGCGATTGTCCAACGCCGAGGGCAGACGGAATCCGTAATCGACCAGGTTTTCCTTGCGTGACCGGTCGCCCTTGAACATGCCGCCGAGCTGCCCGATCGTGACATGGCTCTCGTCAATGATCATCAGCGCGTTGGGCGGCAGGTAATCGATCAGCGTGGGAGGAGGCTCGCCGGGTGCCCTACCGGACAGATGCCGCGAATAGTTTTCGATGCCCTTGCAGAATCCCAGCTCGGCGAGCATTTCAAGATCAAAGCGGGTGCGCTGTTCGATGCGCTGCGCCTCGATCAGTTTGTTCGCAGTGCTGAAGGTCTCGATGCGTTCACGCAATTCCTTCTTGATGGCCTCGACCGCGCGCAGCGTGGTTTCCCTTGGCGTCACGTAGTGGCTGGACGGGTACACCGTGAAACGGGGGACGCGCTGGTGGGTATGGCCCGTCAGCGGGTCGAATATCGTCAGCGTCTCGATCTCATCGTCGAACAATTCGATGCGGATTGCGGTCTCGGAGTTTTCCGCTGGGAACACATCGAGCACGTCGCCGCGCACCCGGAAGGTGCCGCGACGGAAGTCGAGCTCATTGCGCTCGTATTGCATTGCAGCCAGCCTTGCGATGATGTCGCGCTGGCTGCAGCGTTCCTTTTCGCGCAGATGGAGAATCATCCCGTGATAGTCCACGGGATCACCAATGCCGTAGATGCAGGACACCGTGGCCACAATGATGGTGTCTTCACGCTCGAGCAGGGATTTGGTCGCCGAGAGCCGCATCTGTTCGATGTGCTCGTTGATCGATGAGTCCTTCTCGATGAACAGGTCGCGCGAAGGCACATATGCCTCCGGCTGGTAATAATCGTAGTAGGAGACGAAGTACTCGATGGCGTTGTCGGGGAAGAACTCGCGCATTTCGGAATAGAGCTGTGCCGCGAGCGTCTTGTTGGGTGCCAGCACGAGTGCCGGACGGCCGATCCGGGCGATCACATTGGCCATGGTGTAGGTCTTGCCGGAGCCCGTCACGCCCAGCAGGGTCTGATAGGCCAGGCCGTCATTGATCCCTTCGATCAGCTTTTCGATCGCCTCGGGCTGGTCGCCAGCCGGAGGGAAGGGCTGATTGAGGAGGAAAGGGCTATTGGGGAAAGTGACGCGCAAGGTACAATACGGCCGTCGATAACAACCCAGTTTAACACCATGAATGCTCCATTTTCCCCCTCACTTCTGGCTGGCGTCGAGATGGCGCCGCGAGACCCCATCCTTGGACTGACGGAAGCGTTCAATGCCGACAAGAATCCCGCCAAGGTCAACCTCGGCGTGGGGATTTATTACGACGATGGGGGCAAGGTGCCGTTGCTGGAGTGCGTTCGACGCGCCGAGCGGCAACTGGCCGACAACCTGCCGCCGCGCTCCTATCTGCCCATTGAGGGCCTGGCGGCGTACGACAAGGCGGTGCAGGAGCTGGTGTTTGGTGTCGGCTCTCCGGCTGTGGTCGGAAAACGCATCGTGACGGTACAAGCCCTGGGCGGTACCGGCGGACTCAAGCTGGGCGCCGATTTCCTGCGCCGTACCGCTCCCGCCGCGCAGGTCTGGATCAGCGACCCGAGCTGGGAGAATCACCGTGCCTTGTTCGAAAGCGCCGGTTTTCAGGTCAACAGCTATCCCTACTACGATGCCGCCACGCGGGGAGCCAAATTCCCGGCGATGCTGGCCGAATTGCGTCGGATCCCTGCTGGGTCCATCGTCGTATTGCATGCCTGTTGCCACAATCCCACCGGGGTTGATCTGAGCGCCGATCAATGGGCAGAAGTGATTGAAGTGGTCACGACGCGGGCGCTGGTTCCGTTTCTTGATCTGGCCTACCAGGGCTTTGGGGATGACATCGACTCCGATGCAGCCGTTGTCCGTCGCTTTGTCCAGGCCGGTGGCCCGGTCTTTGTGTCGAATTCGTTTTCGAAGTCGTTTTCGTTTTACGGTGAGCGTGTGGGTGCGCTCTCGGTAGTCACATCAGGTGCCGAAGAGGCCGCCCGGGTGCTTTCCCAGTTGAAGCGCGTGATACGGACCAACTACTCGAATCCGCCGACGCATGGAAGCCAGATTGTTGCTACCGTACTGACAACGCCCGAGTTGCGCGCTTTGTGGGAAACGGAACTGGCCGGCATGCGCGACCGGATTCGCACCATGCGCCAGCAACTCATGGCCAAGTTGGCTTCACGGGTATCTGGCGCAGATTTCGGCTACGTCACCCAGCAACGCGGCATGTTTTCATACTCGGGACTGTCTCTGGAGGCGGTGACGGCGTTGCGCGAGAAATACGGCGTCTATGCCGTTGATACCGGGCGCATCTGCGTCGCGGCGCTGAATTCGCGCAACATTGACTACGTCGCGGACTCCATTGCCAGCGTCATGAAGTAGGGCAACTGCTCTGCTGGCCCTATGTCGTGAACAACCGGCAAATGCCGGTTTCATCAGGCTGGTTCAGCACGCCGCGCTCGGTGATCAGGGCGGTGATCAGTCCCGCAGGCGTGACGTCGAATGCCGGATTGAATACGGGGATGTCCAGAGGAGCCCAACGTATTCCTGCATATCCCGTGACCTCGTCTGAGGCACGCTGCTCGATGGGGATTCCCCGGCCAGTGGGTGTGTCCAGGTCAATTGTCGAAAGTGGTGCTGCCACATAGAACGGGATGCCGTGGTGCCGCGCCAGCACCGCGAGCGTGTACGTTCCGATCTTGTTTGCGGTGTCGCCGTTGGCGGCAATGCGATCCGCGCCCACGATGACAAGATCGACTTTGCCTTCGCTCATGAGGTAACCGGCCATGCTGTCCGTGGCCAGCGTGACCGGAATGTGTTCCTCCATCAGTTCCCAGGCAGTCAGCCGCGCGCCTTGAAGGAAAGGGCGGGTTTCGTTCGCAATGACCGAAAGCCGCTTTCCTTCGTCTCGTGCCGTGCGTATCACTCCCAGTGCCGTACCGTGGCCAGCCGTGGCCAATGCACCGGCATTGCAGTGGGTCATGATGCAGGCGTTGTCCGGCAGCAATGTAGCACCGGCCCTTCCCATGGCCTGATTGACGGCGATGTCCTCGTCGAATATTGCTATCGCCTCTTGCTCAAGGGCATCTGCCATCCGGTGATTGTCCGACCCCGCTGTTGCCGCATGGAATTCCCGCATGCGTCTGAGTGCCCAGAAAAGGTTGACCGCAGTGGGACGGCTCGCCTGCAGCTGTTCGAATGCGTTTTCCAGCGCTTGCTCAAATGATTCCCGGGTTTGTGCAATTGCTCGACGGGCTGCAAGGACCACGCCGAATGCGGCTGCGCAACCGATTGCCGGAGCGCCGCGCACGACCATGTCGCGGATGGCCACTGCAACATCCGTTGCGCTGTTGCAACGAACCGTCTCGAAACTGGCTGGCAGGTGGCGCTGGTCGATCAGTTCCAGGGCATCTCCATGCCATCGCAGCGCTTGTACAGGGGAAGTCATATCTTGCTTTCTCAGGTCCCGGCATGACGGCAGCCAGGGTAAGCTGATTATACTGACCCGCATGATGAAGACTTTTGATGTAACGCTAATGCATTGGGAAGAAGCAAGGGCCGATGCCGCACGCATCCGGTATCAAGTATTCGTCATTGAGCAGCGCGTGCCCGAGGAAATGGAATGGGACGAATGGGATGCATGCTCGGTGCATGCGCTGGCAAGAACCGACACCGGTGAGGTAACAGGCACGGGCCGATTGCTGCCGACAGACAGTTCAGGGTGCGCGCATCTGGGCCGCATGGCGGTACTGCCGGAATGGCGGAGAAAAGGCGCTGGGTCCGTCCTGTTGCGTGCGTTGCTGGCGGAGGCACACCGTCGAGGGACCCGCAAAATCGTTTTGCATGCCCAGCTATCCGCGGCCGATTTCTACCGGTGCCATGGTTTCAGCAAATACGGGATGCCGTTCATCGAGGCGGGGCTGCCTCACGTCGCGATGTCGCTTTTGCTGGACGAGGGCGCTTTGTCATCGTGAAGGCGTAATGGACCTCGCCCGCGACCTCTTCGTCGCGTCGATAGGTTCGTTCTGAAAAGTCAGTCTCGCCACCATCACGAATGCGCAGCACCGTCGAGCAGCGCGTGCCGTAATCGCCCTTGAGGATTCGCATGGAAGAAAGACTGCGCTCCCATTCGGCGCTCACGCCTGATTGCGGCAATTCCCGCTCTTTTGCGGGAATTGCGTCGTTCATAAGATCCAGGTAATCGCCCGACCGGAACGGTTTTTCCAGCAGCGCCTCCAGGCCATTGCGTCCCTTCACGACCTTGGGCCAGGGCGTATCCAGAAGGTGATTGGACAGGCCATGTATTCCCGGTTGCACCTCTTCCGGCGCGCCGCCGTGGTTGGAGTAGAAAAACAGCCTCGACAGATCTCCTGCCAGGATGCAAAACCCGTTGTAGTCCGCGCCTCGTTTTGCCAGATCGGTAACGAACGCACGTGGCGATTCTTTGCCGGTCAGAAAACGGCTCACCAGTCCGCCGCGGGATGGCGCATCCGTTCGCTTGTCGCTTGGATTGCGAAAATTGGTCAGCGCGGCAAAACGTCCGCTGGTTGTTATTCCCAGCCAAGTTCCACGGGCCTGCAAATCCCGGCCGGCCAGCACGCCCGGATGATCGGGCCAGAATGCCGCGGGTTCTGCTGGCCTGGCAAACCACTCGTCACGGTTTGCAGCAACGATCAGCGGAGTTCCGGGAACGGTTTTGTAGGCGAAGAGGATCAGGCACATTGTGTGTCACCGCTACCAGTCAGTACCCTGTCGGGCAACAGAACATCCGCGACGAATATCTCTGTTTTTCGAGCAGACCCTGGGTCAACAAATGCCTTTAGGCCGTGACGTTCGGTTCCCACTTCGAGCTCGCGCTCAAATTCAGCAATATCGCGAAAGCGTTCGTAAATCTCCATCCAGGTGGACGGATCATCTCTCCGGCGTGCAAGCCGGCAGGAAACATCCATGCGTTTGCGCAAGTCCTCGAACATGGCAGCCACGGCCTGTCGTGCCTGGGTGCGCTGTTCGGCGGGAACCCTGTAATACACGTAGCAGCTGATACTCACGATTTCGCGGATTCGGGCACTGCATAGGGCAGGGGTAAAAAGCGCAGCCTTGGACCATCTGCGGATTTGAGGTGTACGGCACCAGTGTCTGCGCTGGTGCTTTGTACTACGGCGAGAACATCGCAGCCGCCACCGGGAGATGGTGCGGCATTTGCAATCATGCCGTTGTTCTGGCCACCAACGTCATCACTGTACAGTTCATCGCCCGCACTCGCCAGTGCATCGACATGGGCGAGATAAAGCCGGCGCTTGAGTTTCCCGAGGTATTGGGTACGGGCCACAATTTCCTGGCCCGGATAGCACCCCTTCTTGAAATTGACGCCGCCGATCAATTCCAGGTTGGCCATCTGCGGAACGAACTGATCCTGTGTCTGGGCAGTTACCCACGGTATGCCATTGCGGATTTCGCTCCAGTCCCAGGTTGATGAACCCACCGGGTGCAAGGCAGAAGCAAGCTTTTCCCGAGTGGCCTGGACATGCTCCGATGCGAGGACCAGCAGCCAGCGTTGCCCCGGCAACGCGACGAGCGTATTGCCCGGAGTTGTCGATTGCAATTGATGCGGCCCTTCCGGCAACGCGCCGTAAAGGGTATGCAGCGATGCGCCGGCGGCGGGGCCGCCGATGCCCATCAGCGCTATCCGGCTGGAGTGATCCTCAATTTTTACCTTGGCGCGCAATACAAACATGGCAAGGCGCTTCTGGATCGCCGGTGCAATGGAACGATGCAGCAGCATGCGCCACTCCAGGGCATCCCGCCACAACAGGAAGGTGGCCAGCATGCGACCCTTGGCCGTGCTGTAACTGCCATAACTGCTGTTCTGGCCGCCGGCCAGTGCATCAACGTCGCAACTGAGCTGGCCCTGCAAAAAGCCCTGGGCATCGTCGCCGGAAAAAGTCAGCACGGAAAATTGAGTCAGCTCTGCCAAAAAACTTCGGTTGGCTACGGTGTCCAGTTCATCATCGAGGTTCCCGAGATTGCCGGAGGAAATCTGGTCAGGGAGGCGGGAACTCGAGGGAGGCGGCTGATTCATGAAGTCCGGTTGCGGAGATGGGGGATGCGACGCGTTATTATATCGACCGAAGCTTCAAGCCATGTTCACCTGAGGATTGCGTTGCCGTCACCCGTCATTTCCCCCCGTTGCAGCCCGCTCGAATTCCCCGGCAATCCCACTTGCCGGGTGTGGCCTTAGGTTCCCGCGATGTGGAATGCATTCAAGCGATTTGTGTCGCTTATTCTCATGGGAATAGCCGGCCTCGCTGCCTGGACGACATGGTTCGCCCTGTCGCCGGTGCAACTGCCCGGTCCAAGCCTGGAGTTTTCCATAACGCCCGGAAGCAGCCTGCGAGCGGCAACGCGGCAGATTATTTATGCAGGGGTCGTGATGCCGGCATGGCAGTTCAACCTGCTCGCCCGGGTTGCCGCACGTGATACTGCCATCAAGGCGGGTAGCTATGAAATCTCCCAGGGAATAACCCCTTGGCAGATTGTGCGCAAAACCATGCAAGGTGATGTTTCGCAAGCTGGTATCGTCCTGATCGAGGGCTGGACCTTCAGGCAGATTCGTGAGGCAATGGCCGCGCACCGCGACCTGCGCCACGACAGCGACGCGCTGTCGGATGCCGTGCTCATGGAACGTCTCGGTGAGCCGAGGGGCAGTCCGGAGGGCTGGTTCTTCCCCGATACTTACCTTTTCGCCAAAGGTGAAAGTGACCTTGCGGTGCTGGCGCGCGCGCATCGGGCCATGCAAAAGCACCTTGAGTCTGTCTGGCAGAAACGCACGCCAGCCTCTCCTTTGCGCACGCCCTATGATGCATTGATTCTGGCCTCCATTGTTGAAAAGGAAACCGGGCGGAGTGAAGACCGGGCGATGATCGCGGCGGTATTCATCAACCGGTTGCGCATCGGCATGCGGCTGCAGACGGACCCGACAGTCATCTATGGCCTGGGTGAAAAATTTGACGGCAACCTTCGCAAGCGGGACCTGGAGGCCGATCATCGCTTCAATACCTATACCCGGGACGGACTGCCGCCGAGCCCGATTGCAATGCCCGGGCTGGCCTCATTGCTGGCCGTGGTCGAGCCTGCGAAAACCAGCGCAATTTACTTTGTCGCGCGGGGCGACGGAAGCAGTGCTTTTTCCACGACACTGGAGGAGCACAATCGGGCTGTGGCGAAATTTCAATTGAAGAGGTAGGTCGTGGGCAGAGGAAAATTCATCACCCTTGAGGGCGTGGATGGCGCCGGCAAGAGCACCCATCTCAACTGTCTAGCTGAGCTTGTCCGGCAACGCGGCCACGAGGTCGTGCTGACGCGGGAACCGGGCGGAACCCGGCTTGGCGAGGAATTGCGCACCCTGCTGCTCGGCGAGCCCATGCACATTGATACGGAAATCCTGCTGATGTTCGCCGCGCGGCGCGAGCATCTGGCACAGGTGATATTTCCGGCACTTGCGGCGGGAAAATGGGTGATTTCGGACCGCTTTACCGATGCGACATTCGCCTATCAGGGGGGCGGGCGCCAGGTCGCACTGGATCGCATCGGAACGCTGGAAAAGTGGGTCCAAGGGGACTTCCAGCCTGATCTGACCTTGGTCTTTCACGTGTCGGTTGAAATTGCCGAGCAGCGCCGGGCAGGGCGCTCTGGCGGAGATCGCTTCGAGCAACTGGACAAGGCTTTCTTTGAGCGGGTCAGCACGCAATACCTCAGTAGGGCTGCTGCAGATCCAGGCAGGATGCGCATCATCGATGCATCTCGATCCGTGACTGATATTCAGAAAGAACTTGAGATAATTATCTTATCTATATAATTTATAATGATATTTAACTGGCAATCATCTGCCTGGGCTGCGCTATCAACCCGGCGCGCCCAACTGCCCCAGGCACTGCTTCTGGTTGGCCGGCAGGGACTGGGGAAATCCCATCTGGCACGGGTATTTGCGCAATCCCTGCTCTGCGAGCGCCCCGGCAAGGACAGCCTTCCCTGTGGCAACTGCCAGGCCTGCGGTTGGTTCAACATGGGAAACCATCCGGATTACCGCCTGGTACAGCCGGAAAGCCTGATGCCGGATGCCGAGGATGTGCCGGCCGGCAAGAAGGAAAAGAAGAAAAGCGATCAGATCCGCATTGAGCAAATTCGTGATCTGGAAGGATTTCTGGCGGTTGGTACGCATCGCGGTGGCATGCGGGTCATCCTGATTGATCCCGCCGAGGCGATGAACTTCCCGGCACAGAATTCCCTGCTGAAAAATCTGGAGGAACCACCTCCTTCGACGCTTTTCCTGCTAGTCGCGAGCCAGCCGCAACGGTTGTTGCCGACGGTCCGCAGCCGATGCCAGATCCTGCCTGTTCCCTTGCCTGCAGCGGACCTGGCGCTTGAGTGGCTGAAGGAGCAGGGTGTGGATCAACCCGAGGCCGCGCTCTCGGCAGCCGCTGGTGCACCGCTTGCTGCTGTTGCCTCTGCCGGCTTTCAGGCGGCGCAGCGCGAGTTTTTTAGCACGCTGAAGGATCGTGGGTTCGACCCCGTTCAACTGGCTCAGACCTGTGACGCCATGGAGCCGCCACTGGTCGTGGGCTGGCTGCAGCGCTGGGTGCAGGACATACTCCAGGTTCGCGCCATCGGAACGGCACGCTATTACCCGGCATTCAGCGGATCGCTTGAGGCGCTTTCAAAAGGGGCCAATGCCGCGGGTCTCACCCGGCTATTACGCCGCCTGTCACAGGCCAGGGCACTGGCCCAGCATCCGCTCAATTCGAAGCTGTTTTACGAAGACATTTTTCTCGAATATCGCAAGGCACTTAAGCTGTCATGAGCCCGGTAAATGCTTCCACGACGCTGGTCGACTCGCACTGTCATCTGGATTTCCCGGATTTTGACGGACGCATTGCCGAGATCCGCAGCGCAATGCAGGAAAACGGCGTGACCCACGCGCTGTGCATTAGTGTCAATTTGGCCGATTTCCCGAAGGTTCTTCGCCTGGCCGAGGACTACGACAATTTTTATGCGTCTGTGGGAATTCATCCAGAGCAGGGACCGGAAAGCGCCGGGGTAAATACCACGGTCGAGGAACTTGTGAGCCTTGCCCGGCATCCCAAGGTGGTGGCGATTGGTGAAACAGGCCTGGACTATCACTGGCACAAGGATGCGCCTGAGTGGCAGCGGGAGCGGTTTCGCCTGCATATCCGCGCGGCGAGAGCCTCCGGCAAGCCCCTCGTTGTACATACCCGGGATGCCGCTGCCGATACCCTGAGGATCATGGAAGAAGAAGGTGCCGGCGAAGTCGGAGGCGTGATGCATTGTTTCACCGAGTCTGTGGAGGTCGCCCAGGCAGCCATTCGCCAGAATTTCTATATCTCCTTTTCCGGGATTGTGACGTTCAAGAATGCCGCAATCGTGCACGAGGCAGCACGTGGAGTCCCCCTGGACCGGTTGCTGGTGGAGACGGACTCCCCGTATCTGGCGCCGGTGCCATACCGGGGGAAAATCAATCAGCCGGCGTATGTACGGCATGTGGCTGAAAAGGTGGCTGAGTTGAAGGGAGTTTCCGTCGATGTCGTGAATTCGGCAACTTCAGACAATTTTAGAGCTCTGTTTAAGTTGTGAGAATCAACTTTCGAATATGGTTTTAATAAATTGTTTAAAAAGCTAATAATTATTGGCTTACTGCTCCTGTCTTCAGTGGCGCAGGGGCAAAATCTTCTTGACAGTTTGCTGGATGCGGTCAAGAACAATGACATCCCAACCGTCCAGGCGCAGATCCGCCGAGGGATGAGTGTTGACAGTTCTGATCCCACGGGAAATACCTTGCTCATGCTTGCGGCCAAGGACGGTCATGTGGAGCTTGTGAAAGCACTACTGGACTTCAAGGCCGGCGTGAAATATCGCAACAGTGTGGGAGACAGCCCCTTGATGTTTGCGGCCATGGGAGGGAATCTCGATATTGTTCGACTTCTGGTGGCTCGCGGAGCAGAAATTAACCAGTCAGGCTGGACTGCCTTGCATTACTGCGCCTGGGCCGGGAAAACCGAGGTCTGCAAGTTTCTGTTAGACAAGGGCGCAGACATCGACGCACTTTCAGCCAATGGGACGACGCCACTCATGATGGCGGTTCGGGGTGGACATCTGGAAACCGTCAAGTTGCTGGTCTGGGAGGTAGCTGAATTGGATATACACAATCAGGACGGTGCGACTGCGCTGCAATGGGCATTGAAGGGCGGCCATGCAGATATTGCTGCGCATCTTAGACAAGCTGGGGCCAAAGGGGATTAAGCCTTTGGATTTCTGGTATATTTCTCTAATTTATAATTTAACATAATATACATTATGCATTAATTAAGGATGCCAAATCAGGGCTCTCGATCCACAGAAAACCCTTCGATACAACCCCCTACATCATCGACGGCGTATGCGGCGTGCCGACAAACTCAAGACAGTCACGATTCAGTTCCGATACGCTCCGGCAGCCCAGATATGCCAACGTCCGGCTGATTTCCTGCCGGTAGAACGTCAAAGCGCGTGCGGCGCCGGCTTCGCCGCCGACCGTTGTGCCCCAGAGGGTCGTCCGTCCAACCATGACCAGTTTGGCGCCAATGGCCAGTGCTTTGACGACATCGCTGCCGCGCCGGAACCCGCTGTCCACAATGACCGTGGTCCGATGGCCGACGGCGTCAACAATGGCCGGAAGTGCCTCAATCGGCGCCATAGAGCTGTCGAAGTTACGCCCGCCATGGTTGGAAACAATGACGCCGTCGGCGCCATGCTCAATGGCCAGTTCCGCATCCTTCGGCGTCAGAATGCCTTTGACGAGCAGCTTTCCGGGCCACATGGCCCGCAAGACCTTCAAATCCTCCCAACTGAGTGAGTCGTTCTTGGTTTCGCGTTCCGCAGAAGACACGTGGGTGAATTTTTCCTTCAGGTCCGTGGGGTAATTCTCCCGGCGTGGCATGCCCGTCGTGAGCCAGTAGCGCATCAGGACTCCAAAGAACCAGCCGGGCTTTGCCAGGACGGCAGCGGTATTTTTCCGGTTATAGGAAAACGGCACCGTATAGCCGTTGCGAACGTTGTATTCCCGGTTTGTGCCCACCGGGCCATCCACGGTGACCACCAGCGCTTCGAATCCGGCATTCTTGGCGCGCTCGACAAGCTTGTGGGACATCCGTACGTCAGACCACATGTACAACTGGAACCAGAGTGTTCCACCAACGACAGAGGCCACCTCCTCCATGCTGGTCTGCGATCCCGTGGCCAGAGTAAAGGGAATGCCGGCTGCCTTCGCAGCCCGTGCCAGTTCAATTTCACCCTTGTACCAGAGCATTCCCGCCGGTCCGGTCGGAGAAATACCAATAGGCATGCCGTGCTTTTTGCCGAAGAGGGTGATTTCCTGGTTCCGCTTGGAAACATCAACCAGCACCTGCGTCTTGAGCTTGATTCGTTCAAACGCCGCCCTGTTGTTGCGCAGAGCCACTTCGTCTTCGGTTCCGCGATCAACGAATTCGAACAGCCATTTTGGCAGGCGCTTCTTCGCCATTTCACGCAAATCAAAATTATTCAGGGCTTCTTCCACGCACCGTCTGGACATGCTCTCTCCTCCTTTGTTTTTGTCCTCCTGATGGCAATCAGGGGCTCCATCTGCGAAAATAGCGGTTGTACGCCAGCAGTTTGCAAAGCCCGCCGTACCAACCAATGCGTGATTTCAGTTCTGTTGTTGGCACAAAACCGGACGGCGGCTTCAACGCGGGTCACTTTGCCAGAAAAAGACTTCCCTTGCTCCAGTCGAGGCGACCCGTGACGCAATCAGGCAACGAAAAACACATCAATCCATAGGAGGAGTCGTGGCTACGAAGAACATCACAATGCAGATCCTTGAGGCACTGAAACAGGCCGGAGTGGACAAGATCTTCGGCATCGCCGGTGGCGGTCCGACCGCCGACATGATCAGCCTGGCGCCCAAGGCAGGCATCGACTTCGTCCTGACGCAGCATGAGACCACTGCTGTCATCACCGCCGGCATCTACGGCCAGATGAAGGGCACGGTGGGTGTGGCGGTCAGTGCCATCGGACCTGGCGTTGCGAATTTCGCCAATGGTACTGCCCATGCTTATTGTGACCGTCTGCCGGTGCTGATGTTTGCAGACCGCTACTCCGGCGGCGTGCACGACGTGGCCTTGCGCCAGCAGTTTGACCACCTCACTTTCATGCGCCCCATTACCAAGGCGCAGATCACGCTGCACGAAAGCACCTTCATGACCGGCCTGCGCCGCGCCGTGCGTACCGCATTGAGCGAGCGCCAGGGCCCGGTGTTCATTGACTTCCCCGGTAACGTTGCCACGACCTCAGCCAATCAGCAGGTGTACAAACTGAAGAAGGCAGGCGGAAACAATGATTCCGGCGCCGTCATCAACGAGGCTGACCTCAAACTTGCCGCCAAGCGCCTGTCCAAGAGCAAGTCGCCGCTCATCCTCGCCGGCATTGGCGCGATGAACCTGAAGCCTGGCGTGCTCGCCAAACTGGCCGCCGCCTACAAGGCACCGGTGCTGACCTCGCCCAAGGCCAAGGGGGCCATCGCCACGAACGATCCGTGGTGCGCCGGTGTCTTCATGGGCGGCAAGCTCGAGCAGGTGCTGCTGGATCGGGCAGACACGATATTCTTCGTCGGCTACGATCCGGTGGAATTGCTGCCCAAGCCCTGGTCCATGCCCACCTTTGTGGTGTCGCTGGACAGCGTCGTCAACAACGAACAGACCTTTCGGTCGGACATCGAGCTCTCCGGCGACATTGCTGATGCCACCGTGCGATTGACGAAAGCCGCGACCGCTCCCGCCTCCACATGGAAGCCCAAGGAGATCGACGACTTCAAGCGCATGGTCATCAAGGCCATCGACGTCAAGGTGAAGGGCATGACGCCCAATGCCGTCATCCTCGCGACCCGTGCAGTCACCCCCAAGGACACCATCATGGTGACCGACGTCGGCGCAAACAAGCTGCTGGTGGTGGAACTCTGGGAGACCTATCAGGCGAATGACTTCCTGATGTCCAACGGCCTGGCGACCATGGGCTTCTGCATTCCGGCGGCGATTGCGGCAAAGATGGCCCATCCGAAGCGTCCCGTTGTTGCGCTGTGCGGTGACGCCGGCTTCATGATGCGCCTGCCCGACCTGCTGACCGTGCAGCGACTCAAGCAGAAAATCGTGTTCGTGATTTTCGCCGACGACGAGCACAGCCTGATTTCATCGAAGCAGATCATCAAGGGCCTGCCCAAGTACGGCATGGATTTCCCGCGTCCGAACTATCAGGCCATGGCCAAGACTTTCGGCATGAAGGGCGTAACAGTCAACAACCCGAAAGAGCTGAAGCAGGCCATTGCCGACGGTCTGAAGCACGACACCAGCACCATCATCGAGGCGCGCATTGATCCGAGCGGCTATGCCAAGCAGTTTGACGTGATTCGCGAGCTGTAATCCCGAAAGCCATTTGGCGACCTGAATCAACGCCGGGATCACCCTGTGATCCCGGCTTTTTTCTTTCAAGGAGTTCCCCATGCTGATCAACGGCGAATGGATAGAAAAGTCCTCCCAGAAGCTGGAGTCCATCAATCCGGCGACGGGCGGTGTCAATCACGAAGTCGCGGCTGCCGACAAGTCGCAGGTCGACGATGCTGTCGCGTCTGCGAAGGCGGCAGTGGCCAAGCCGGCCTGGCGCAACATGCTGCCGCATGTACGCGCTGGCATCCTGCACAAGATCGCGGACGGCATGACGGCCAATTCCGAAAAATTCGCCAGGCTGCAGATGATGGAGAACGGCAAGGTCTGGTCGGAGTGCGTTGCGCAGGTGGCAAGCGCCGCCGCGAGCTTCCGCTACTACGCCGGCGTATGTGAAACGCTGGGTTCGGAAGTCACGCCGTCGCGCGGCAATTATCTTTCGATGACGGTGTACGAGCCCTATGGCGTAATCACCGCGATCACGCCCTGGAACTCTCCCATGACCATGGAAGCCCAGAAGGTCGCGCCCGCCCTGGCCGGGGGAAATGCGGTGATCCTCAAGCCATCCGAAGTCACGCCCTCCCCTGCGTTGGAGCTGGGACGGATTGCGCTGGCTGCGGGTCTGCCACCGGGAATACTCAACGTGCTGCCGGGCACCGGTGCGGTCACCGGTGCCGCATTGGTCGAGCACAAGGATGTGCGCATGGTGTCCTTCACCGGCGGCACGGAGAGCGGACGGCGTATCGCCGAGGTTGCCGCACGCAAGCTCATGCCGGTGGGCCTGGAACTGGGTGGCAAATCGCCGCACATCCTGTTTGCCGATGCAGACATCAAGGCGGCGATTGCCTCAGTGTCGGGCGGAATCTTCGAGGGCACCGGGCAGTCCTGTGTGGCGGGTTCGCGCCTGTTCGTGCAGAAAGCCATCCATGAGCGCGTGGTGGAAGAATTGACCAAGGTGGCCAAGTCACTGAAGGTGGACCTGCCCGATGCGCCAGGTGCGCAGATGGGGCCTCTGGCATCCTTCCCGCATCGCGACAAGATCGAGAAAATGGTCAACGACGCGAAACTGGCGGGCGCCAGGATCTTCACCGGCGGCACGCGGCCTGATGACAGTCGCCTCGCCAAGGGTTCTTTCTACCTGCCGACGCTGATCGGTGGTGTGGATAATCGTGCCGCCATTGCACAACAGGAGATCTTCGGGCCGGTGCTGGTGATCATCCCCTTTGAGGATGAGGAAGATCTCATCGCCCAGGCCAACGATTCTGCATTCGGTCTTGCTTCAGGCATCTGGACGGCTGACTACCGCCGGGCCTGGCGCGTAGCGCGCCGCCTGGAGGCAGGCACGGTGTGGATCAACACCTACAAGCAACTGTCCGTTGCCACGCCATTTGGCGGCTTCAAGGACAGTGGCATTGGTCGGGAAAAAGGCATCAGCGGCGTGCGTCTGTACCAGCAATCCAAGGGTATCTACTTTGGTATGGAGGGGTAAGCCTGGTAGAGTCGCTTGATAATATTTATTTCCTTAATACAATTGGATTGTAATTAGTTTTATAAATTTGATTACATTATCTGGTCTATAAGACCGTTGGTCAGCAAACAAAAAGGCCGGGAACTCTCCCGGCCTTTTTTGTTTTTTCAGGCGCATGTCTTGTCCAATGACATCAGCTAATCCGATGGCAGCCGCTTCAGCCTCTCCTGCAAAGAGCCGCGCATGTGCGCACGTGCGGCTTCGTCGGCTTCTTGGGGATTGCGGCTCGCAATGGCCTTGGCAAGCGCACTGTGTTCCCGGAAAGAGGCCTGAACACGGCTCTCGCTCATGAAATTGGCGTAACCCTCCCACAACAGTCCCATGGTTACCAGCACCGCATCCAACGATCGCACCAGAAAGCGGTTGTGGGCGGCCTGGTAGATGATGCGATGGAAGCGCCGGTTGTTCTCGGCAATGCCCTTGATGTCGTCCTTCAGTCCTTCCTGTTCGGCAGCCAGTTGAAGGAGTTCGGCAATTTCGAACTCGGTGGCATGCCGGGCTGCAAATCCCGCGGCCGTGCCCTCCAGGATCTCACGGATGGAGTAGAGCTCGACGACGGCACGGCGATCGTACTGGGTGATGATGAGTCCGAGGTGCGGTTCATGGGTCAACAGTCCTTCGGTTTCCATGCGGCGCAGCGCGTCCCGCACCGGCGTGCGGCTCATGTCGAGCCACTTCGCCAGATCGATTTCCATCATGCGCTGACCAGGCTTGAACACTCCCTCCCGAATCGCTTCGTGCAGGCGCAGATAGGCAGTCTCTGCCAGCGGCATCTGCTTTGCCGTCTTGATGCGCTTCATCGCCGAGGTGGCCGATGCAAGCGCGTCATCGGGGGGCATGCTCAAGCCGGTCATGTGCGCCTTGCCAATGCAATCATCACAGCTCGACCATCTTGAAATCGGCCTTTGTCCCGGAACAGTCGGGGCAACCCCAGCTGTCCGGAACGTCTTCCCAGCGCGTGCCCGGCGGGATGCTGTCTTCCGGCATGCCCGCTGCTTCGTCATAAATGAAACCGCATAGTTCGCAAAGCCACGTGCGGTCGGCCGCCTGAGGTTTTTTCGCCGAGATGACTTCCGAGTCAACGCCCTGCTTGCCCTCACGCGAAAAGCTCAGAACCATCGAATGCAGCCCATCAGGCCCGGCCTGCAACGGAAAGGCCTTCTCATCCGGGGACACTTCAGCAATGCTGAACGCGGGATAGGTCTTGCCCTCGTAAATCAGGCTGCCTTCCATGACCAGAATCCACTGGCCGCCGGTTCCCGCAGGACTGGGAGCCAGGGTGGATGCACCCGCCTTCAAGGTGATGGCATGGGCCGCAAGGCCATTGCTGTCCTGCATTCCCGGAATTGCCTCGACGTACACGTCGCCATTCATCGCCCTGGGTGGGCGTACCACCTGGGAAACCTGATAGGCGTTGCGGGGCGTCTTGCGCAGATCATCGCGACGGTCGGGCATGTACTTCGGGCCGCCAGGCGTGTCAGGACGAACCCGGATCGTGAGCAACCCCATGCCCTCGTCACCCCAGACAATGGGACCGTAGGGGGTATTCGCCCGCGAGAAGTGTACAGAGCCGGGCCCCACCTTGTGCTTGCCCATCAATCCGCTGCCATTGATGACGACCTGGAACTGGTCCACTGCGTGATAGTGGGCGCGCAGCACGCGCTGCGGCGTGCTGTCGAGCAGCCAGCCCTGGCCCTTGTCCGGCGCCATTGGTGAAAACCCGATGTAGTTGTGGCGCCATGCCTGGCCGCCACCGCCCTCAACCTCATACCTCTCGCCCGGCTTCGTTGCCGCGTGGGATGTGATCTGGATCATGTGTTCTCCTTTGCTTGTGCAGAAAATTTCAGAACCGACGTATGGGAAACGGGCAATCGATCAGGGGTTCACGTTGTTTGCCTGAACCACTTTGCCCCAGCGCTGGGTTTCTTCCTTGAGGAACGTACCAAACTTTTCGGGTGTGGTGCCTTCCGCGCGTATTCCCAGGTTGTTGAAGAGCTGCTGCGGTTCAGGCGTCTTGAGCACCTTGACGAGATCGGCACTGACCTTGGCAACGACGTCCCTGGGTGTGTGCAACGGTGCCACAACGCCATACCAGCCCTGCACCTCGAAGCCCGGGAGCTTGTTGGCAATCGGGGGTACGCCGGGCAACAGATCACTCGGCTCCTTGTACGTGCTTCCGATCAGCCTGATTTTTCCCGCCTTGGCCAGCGATACGGCATTGGCAGCAGCCGCGCAATAGGCCAGGGTTTCGCCAGTCACCACGCCCAGCATTCCGGCTGTCGAGGTCTTGTAAGGCACATGGAGCATCTTGAGGCCGGCCCTGGAATTGAAATCTTCCATGCACACATGCGCGGATGCCCACAGTCCCGAGGAGGCGTAGGCGAGCTGCCCCGGCGGCCGCGCCTTGACGTAGGCGATCCATTCGTCGAGCGTGTTGACTGGAATGGTCGCGCTGATCGCGATGGCAAAGGGTGTGCTGCCGACGAATGTCACCGGATCAAACTCGCTGGCCAGGAGACGGCGCTGATTTTCCAGTGTGCTGAGCATCTGCGACAGGGTCACCATTGCCATGGTGTAGCCATCGGGAGCGGATTGGGCAAGCGCATCCAGGGTGATCAATCCGGAAGCACCGGAACGGATGTCCGCGAGAACGGGACGCCCCCATGCCTCTCCCAGCTTGGTGGCCAGAAGCCGGCCAACCGTATCGGATCCACCACTGGCAACAAGCATGCGCACCGGTTTGGAGGGATAACCCTGCACACCATCCTGTGCTGTAGCGTTGCAGCTCCAAATGCCCAGAATCAGTCCGGCTGTCATGGCCGCTGATGCAAGCACGTGTTTCAGGCGGGCGTGTCTGCAATGCGTGCTTTGCATTGCAGAGAAGGCCTCAGTGGCGGAGATTTGCGACTCTCCAATGGCACTCTCGTGTTGACTGATAAATCGATGCATTGCGCATCCTCCTTTCTGTTTTCCCAGTGCTTTCCTGCGCTGGATTCAGGATCACGGGTGATTGAATTCCAATAAACTGCTTCGCCTGAGCGACATGAAACAAAGCCTGATCCGGACCGAGCCACAGGGTACTGGGAACGGGAATTGTTCCGTCGTTAATGCGGTGATCTGGTGCTTCCCTGCGTCGTATTGCATTACTGTATCATTTCGAGAATGCGAATGCATATCAATGTATACATTCGCATTCGCCAGACTCAAGATTTGAAAAACAGGCTGAAATACGCCACAGAAATTAGCTACTAAATTGATTTAAAAAATAAATGGAGGGGCTCATGATCACCGATGCACAGGTCCATCTCTGGGAAGCCAGCCGGCCAGACCGGCCGTGGGCACCTGACGCCGAGGCGCACCTGCCTGAACCCATGACCGCCGAACGCATGCTCGGCCTCATGGACGAAGCCGGCATAGGTCGCGCCGTCATATCTCCCGCAGGCGTCCTGCCGGGTCGCAGTCCTGCCTACGCACTGGAAGCCGCCGCAAAATATCCCAAGCGGTTTCGCGTCATGCCCTGGTTCCTGCCGCTCAAGCAGTTCGATCTGCTGCCGAAATGGATGGACACACCGGGCGTATGCAGCCTGCGGCTGTCACTGAATGAGGGCAAACACATGCAGTTGCTCGCCGATGGCGGCCTGGAACCGCTGTGGACTGCCTGCGAGCGCCAGAACATTCCGGTGGCGCTGTTCCGGCGCGATGGACTCGGTGTGGCTGAAGATGCCGTCCGGAAGCACCCCGGCATGCAAGTCATCATCGACCATTTCAACTGGGCGATTGACGACGCCGACCGTGAACGAAAAATGCAGGAAATGGAAACCCTGGCGAAGTATCCCAATGTCTACATCAAGGTGTCGTCGCTGCCGAAGCTGACCAAGTCGCCGCCGCCCTACCCCGACTTCGAGCCGCTGATCAAGCGGGTGCATGCGGCCTACGGTGCAAAGCGCCTGATGTGGGGTTCGGACCAGACCCAGATCATGGCCATCAGGAACGGCAACTACCGCGACAACGTCGACATGATCCGCATCTCGGCCGCGAAGTACCTGCCTGCGGAAGATATCGAATGGATGCTGAACGGCACCGCGTCCAAGGTTTTCAACTGGCCTGCGGCCTGAAGGAGAGACGAATGAGATTCAAGGATCTGGAAGCAGGTGACCTGAGCGAAGCGCAGCGGCGCATCATTGAGGAAATCAAGGAAGGCCCGCGAGGAAAGGCCGATCCGGGCAAGGATCGCAGCCTCCCCAGAGGCTTGTTCGGCGTCATGATCCGCGCCCCCGGACTGGCCGACACCGCACAGAAGGTCGGAGCGTATCTGCGCTATGGCAGTTCACTCAACGCGCGCATCTCGGAGTTCGCCATCATCATCACGGCCCGCTACTGGAGTTCCGAGCCCGTGTGGAATTCGCATTGTTCGCTGGCGCTGAAGGCGGGATTGGCGCAGCAGACCGCGGAAGATTTGTCCCGTGGTCGCCAGCCCTCGGGGATGCAAAAGGATGAAGCCATCGCCTATCGCTATTGCCGTGAATTGCACGAAACCAAGGCGGTCAGCGACGAGACCTTCAAGGTTGCGCTGGACGAATTTGGCGAGGAAGGCGTGGTGGACCTCACCGGTGTGGCTGGCTATTACACGCTGGCCTCAATGATGCAGAACATCGCTGCATTCCGGCCCACGCCAGGCGTGCCGGTGCCGCTCTATCCGTTGAAGTAACCGCAACGGGCTGTATGACGCATGAAAAAGCCGGGGATTTCCCGGCTTTTTTCATTCTGCAGATCGAAATGCTTGGTGCCCGTCCTCAGTGTCCACCCACCGGCAGGCCGTCCAGCTTGATCACCCCTTCTGATTCCAGGCGCTTGATGTCCTTGTTCGCGTAACCCAGTTCCCTCATCACTTCCGGCGTGTCCACGCCGATGCGCTGCTTGCCCAGCCAGCGGATCTTGCCGGGATTGCGTGTGAACTTCGGAACGATGTTCTGCAAGCGTACTTTGCCGAGGTCCGGATCCTGGATTTCACGCAACGTCTCGCGAAACTTGACCTGCGGGTCCTCGAAAATCTGCGACACATCATAGATCGGGCCCGCGACCACATCTGCCTTGTGGAAATGGTCCAGCACAAAGGCCTGGTCGTGCTTGAGTATCCATTCAGCGATGCCGCCATCGATTTCGTCGATGCGCCGGAAGCGTTGCGGGTTGGTGCCCAGCGACGGATCCTCGGCCCAATCGGGCCGGCCAATGGCGCGGAACAGGCGTGGCGCAATGGAATTCGCCGCCGAGGACACGGCCACCCACTTGCCATCTTTCGTCCGGTAGGCGTTGCGCGGCACCGTCCAAGTTGAGCGATTGCCACGACGTGAAGTGATGTGGTTCAACTGATCGTAGTCAATGACCATGGAGCCCAGGATGGACATCAGCGGTTCGTACAGGCTGATGTCGATTTCGTCACCGATTCCGGTTTTCTCGCGATTCAGCAAGGCTGCCAGTACCGCATAGGCTCCGGTGATCGCGGCCACGCCATCGGCGATGGGCACCGAAGGCAGTGTGGGCGGGCCATCCTTTTCGCCGGTAATATGGGCGAAGCCTGAAAACGCTTCGGCCAGCGTGCCCATGCCAGGACGCTTGCTATAGGGGCCGGTCTGGCCGTAGCCGCTGATATGCAGCATGACCAGGCCCTTGTTCACCTTGCTCAGCGTTTCGTAATCCAGGCCCCACTGCTTCATGCGGCCGGGACGGAAATTTTCCACAAACACGTCGGCGGTGCCGATCAGCTTGCGCACGATGTCAGCGCCCTCGGGCTTGCTGACGTTCACCGAGATCATTCGCTTGTTGCGCGCGGATACGGCCCACCACACGCCCTTGCCTTCCTTGAACTTGCCAGTGAGACGCACATCGTCACCATCCGGGTGCTCGACCTTGATCACGTCGGCGCCGAGATCGCCCAGCAGGGTGCATACCAGCGGACCGGCGAAGATCATGCCAAGGTCGATGACGCGATACCCGACCAGTGGCCCCTGCGGCTTGGGTTTCCCCTTGCCGTAGGAACGGGGGCGCGCCGCGGGCTTTGCCGGTACTCTTGAAACCTTCTTGACGGGCTTCTTTGCCGCCTTTGCAACTTTTACCGCTTTCACGGCCCTGGCTGCCTTTGCTGGTTTCGCGGCCTTGCGTTTCACGGGTGACTTCGATGCTGCGGGTGCCTTGCGCTTGGTCTTTTTCGCTGCCATGTCGTTCCTGGTGTCCTCAATTAACTGTCATTCCTCACCTTTCGGTTCGGAATGACATGCTTCAAGCGATGCCTACTTCAGCAGCGCGCGCGCAATCAGCATCTTTTGAATTTCGTCCGTGCCACCGCCGATGCGTGTATGGCGCAGCAGGCGATAGAAGAGCGTATAGGGCAGATCCAGCGATTCGCCCATTGCGCCGTGGATCTGGATGGCTTCGTCCATGCACTCTGCGCCCCAGTTGGCGGAGGTCAGTTTCACCAGCGAGGCCTGAATGCGAACGTCTTCGCCGTTGTCGGCCTTGGCGCAGTTCTCGTAGATCATGGCGCGCAGGGCGTTGATCTTCACGTACATGTCCACCAGCTTCCACTGGATGGCCTGACGCTCGGACAGCGGCTTGCCGAAGGTGACGCGGTTCTTGGACCACTCGATGCAGTCATGCAGGCCGCGGATCATCTTGCCCAGGGCAAGCGGGCCGCGCAGCAGCCGGTCATGGATCGTTAACCATTGCTGGCCAAGGCTGAATCCGCCGCCTACTTCGCCCAGCACCTGTGCAGCAGGAACACGCACGTTGTCAAAGTTGACCACGTACTGCGCAGCGCCATGCCATGTCTTGATGCCCTTGGGGTCGATGGACAGGCCGGGAGCGTCACGGTCAACCAGGAACATGGTGATGCCGCCACGCTGGCGCTTGACCGGATCGGTCACCGCCTGGAGCATGATGAAGTCCGACTGATGTGCCATGGAAATCCACATCTTGGTGCCGTTGATGATCCAGTCATCGCCATCGCGCACCGCTTTCGTGGACATCATGCCGCCGGGGTCGGATCCGGCGCCCGGCTCGGTCTGGCCGAAGCTGGTGTTCTTCTGGCCTTCGATCACGGGCTTCAGGTACTTCTCGACCTGGTCGCCCTTGCAGGCGTAGAGAATGTTCGCAACGTGGGCGACGGGAAGCGGCACCGCGCAATAGTTGAGTTCTTCCAGGATCACCGCTCGCGCCAGCAGCGAAATGCCCATTCCACCATACTGCTCAGGCACCATGACGTACCAGAGGCCGGTGTCGCGCGAAACCTTTTCCAGGCGCGCGGATATCTCCTTGCCGAAGACATTCTTGATCTTGATGGACTCTTTCAGCCCCAACGCATGTCCGGGATGCGGCAGGTATTCGCGCTCCAGCGGCATCAGTTCTTCGCGGCAGACCTTGCGCGCGAGCATGCGGAATTCCTCGACTTCCGGCGGCAGTTGGTAGTGTGTATTGGGGTGTAGTTCTTCCACGATGCACTCCTCAGAGAATGATTGCCGGTTGTTTGTTCAGTGCCCGGAAGCGTGCGGCTTCGCTGCCGGGAAAATAGACAATAGATTGATCAGAGTTTTGGCGGCACGAAGGGATAAGGCACGGGCTTGCCACCCTTGTAGGGCACGGCAACTGACGCCTTGCCTGGCGTGGATTCCTTGCCTTCCTGGTTGACGATGCCGATGTCAAGTTCTACTACTCCAAAGTCCGGCCCCTTGTGCAGGGCCGTAACCTTGCCCCAGATGGTGAGCGTTTCGCCTACCAGGTTCATGGCGCGGAACTGGTAGTTCATTTTCCATACCCAGCCATTCAGGCCGACCCAGTCCTTGAGCAACTGCGCAAGCCACTGCTGCTTGAACGAACCGTTCAGCAATACGCCGGGCAGCTTGTCATGGTTGATGGCGAAGGGCGTGTCGTAGTGGATCTTGTGCCAGTTCTCCATCGTGGCCGACCAGCGCATGATGTGCGCCGTGGTCATTGGGCCTTTGGTCAGCTTGGGTAATTCCATGCCGACGCTGACATCCTCGAAGTACAGTTGTTTGCTTGTATCGATGGTCATTTCTTCACCACCTATTTCTTCACAGGCCGGCGGATGCGGGTGTGCCGCTGCCGGGCAAGCAGTTCACCGTCACCGGTCAGGTAATCGGTTTCGCTCACGACCAGGATGATGGGGCCCTTGCTGGTTTCCTTTTCCGTGATGCTCGCATAACGCGCCTTGAGCTTCACGGTTTCACCGTGCTTTGCCAGCCGGAAGAATTCGATCTCAGAGCCGCCGTTCATGACGGGCATGTGCGTTAGCGGTTCAATCTCGGGCAGGCCGCCGCGCACCTTCAGGGCACCGTCGTAATCGGGATCGGCGGCATTGGCTTCCACCGGGTCTTCAGTGCCATAGGCACGGCGGAACATGTGGATGGGAAAGAACGGTTGCGCAACCGGTCCGCCATAACGCTTGTTGGCGTCGCAAGCCTCCCAGTAGATCGGGTCTTCATCACCGATGGCCTGCGCATGTCTCCGGACCTGTCCGCGTTCCACGGGATCGACGGCAATTTCGATCTCCGACTCAACGCCGACGTATTTCAATGCGGCTTCGGGCAAAACGGACATTGCGTCCCTCCATGAATATTCGTCCAGGCTCGCCGAATCCGCGCTTGCGGAAGCAGCTATTCAGTTCCAGCCGGGTCTTTGCAACTGCTGCAAGCGGTGCGCGAGCAGAAAGCGGACTTCGGGCGGTCGGTTCGACGCTATGAAATGCAGGTCCGCGCCAGACCGACAATGCAAGTGGAATTGCTTTTAATTCTGGACGTTACAGCACGTCGATTATACGAAAACAGGACCATCCCGGTCAAGGCTGAGACGCCTCTGCCATAGGGAAAATCGGACGGGGTGTACTACGGTATACTCATCGCCACTGCTCAATATCATCGTCGCTCGACGATCACCACCACTTTCAGGAGTCGAACATGTCAGACCTTCCCCGTTCCGTACGCATTACCGAAGAAGGCCCACGCGAAGGTTTCCAGATCGAACCCGGCCCGATTCCGACCGCTCGCAAGATCGAATTCATCAATGCGCTGGCCCAGACCGGCCTGAAGCGCATCCAGGCGGTCTCTTTCGTCAATCCCAAGCGCGTCCCTGGCTGGGCGGATGCGGACGAAGTGGTGAAGGGAATCATTCCCGTTCCCGGTGTGCAGTTCGCCGGCCTGTGGCTGAATGAACAAGGCCTGCAACGCGCCCTGACCCACAAGGACAAGCTGTACATCGACGGCAAGATCAACATGTATCCGTCCTCGGCCTTCCTGAAGCGCAACAACAACATGACCCAGGAGCAGTACCGCGCCGAGGTCCTCAAATTCGTCGCAACCTGCAAACAGAACGGCCTGCCAGTTGATCGCGGTTCGATTTCGTCGGCCTTCGGCTGCAATTTCGAGGGCGATATTGCACCGGCAACCGTGGTGAAACTGGTCGGTGACCTGCTGGACCTGGCGGGCAGCCAGGGACTGAAGATCAAGGCGGTCACGCTGGCCGACACCATGGCATGGGGCACGCCCCTTTCAATCAAGCGTGTGGTCGGTGCCGTGCGCGAAAAATTTCCCAACCTGCCGCTGGCCCTCCATCTGCATGACACGCGCGGCATGGGCATCGCCAATGCTTTCGCGGGCCTGGAGATGGGTGTGGACCGCTACGATGCTGCTGCTGCCGGCCTTGGCGGCTGCCCCTTTGCCAAGCACAAGGGGGCGGCGGGCAACGTGTGTACGGAAGACTTCGTTTTCATGTGCCAGGAAATGGGCATTGAGACCGGTGTGGACTTGGACAAGCTCATCGCCTGCGCGCAGATGGCCGAAGAAATCGTCGGACATCCCCTGCCCGGTACGCTGAAGATGGGCGGTACGTTGCAGGCTTTGCGCGTGAAGGCCGCGCAGAATCTGGCTGCTGCAGCCTGAGCCTTTGCGAATGGCGTGAAAGCAGGAGGCGTTGTTCCAGTTAGTAAGAAACCCGCTTCGGCGGGTTTTTTTTGCGCGATTCCATTCATTTCTGGTTTCCAGATCCCGGCTGCGTTTTGCGGAATTCGAAAGGCGGCGCGTACGCCTTTGGTTTAGACCCGGAGGACCAATGCACCGCGCTGCGCTTTTGAGTCTTCTTGATTGACATCGCGCATGAATGCACTTGGGCTGCTCATTTATTCAGCAAGCGCAAACCTGCTTTGATTTTGAAGAGACTTCACAGCGCGATGAGTGCCTTCTAGCATCGGAAGCGGCAACGTTTGCCTGGTGCCACATACGGAATCGAAATTTTTTCAGGAGGTTGACATGAAAAATTTTTCCAGAGCAGCGCTTGTGTTGCTTTCTGTAGCTCCCATTTCGATTCAAGCCCAAACAGCAGGAGCATATCCCACCAGATTGGTAAGGGTCATTGTGTCCGGCTCGCCGGGCGGCACTAGCGATGCCGTAGCGCGGACCGTGGCCACGCGCCTTGCCGACCGTTGGAAAAGCCCGGTGATCATCGATAATATTTCTGGTGCGGCTGGCGCGATTGCGATTGGCACGGCAGCCAAAGCCTTGCCGGACGGCTATACACTGCACAGCATGGGCGCCAGCACCATGGTCAGCCTGGTAGTGGATGGTGTGGCCAAGCGGGGTATCAATTTCAAGACTGCCTTTAGTCCCATTACGCTTGAGGCGTCACAGCCTTACGTGTTCGTCATCCATCCGTCAGTTCCCGCGCAAAACGTCCGGGAGTTTATCGCCTACGCGAAAGCCAATCCCGGCAAAATCAATTACGCATCCCTCGGGGAAAACACGTCCTCGCACCTGGGTATGGAACTGTTTAGTGATATGGCCAACGTGGAGATGGCGCACATTCCATACAAGGCCACAAATCCCATCCTGAATGATTTGATGGCTGGACGCGTTCAAGCCCTCCTGGGAGGTGCGCTGTCCTCCATTCCCCAGGCGCGCGCGGGAAAATTGCGGGCAATAGCAGTCACCAGTGCCAAGCGCTCCAAGTTACTTCCCGACATACCGGCAGTGGCTGAAACCTTGCCAGGGTATGACATTGACCCCTGGTTTGGACTGGTAGCACCAGCAGGAACTCCGCAACCAATCATCTCCAAAGTGTTCAACGACACGGTGCAGATTCTTTCCGATAACGATCTGGTCGCGAAATTTGCCGTAACCGGCACAGAACTCACCCCTTCAGCCTCTCCGGCAGAGTTCAAGGAGATGCTTGATAAAGAGGTTGATCGCTGGGAGCGTTATGCGACCAGGCGGCAGAAACCTTGACGGAGTCTTTGCAGACGAGGCGCTCTACGTTTTGCCTACGCATCCACAGCCGGAATTCATCTTCTGAAAATGGACTGCACATTGAAGGCCTTGCGCGTGAAGGCGGCGCAGAACCTGGCTACCGCAGCGTGAGCAGCGCGTTGCTCGGCCTCGGCAGGAGTTCTTATTTCAGTGCAAAAGCTTTGCTCCAAATCGGAGATCGATCATAGAAATAACAAACCCGCCGAAGCGGGTTTGTTATTTATCTTGATGATCTTTTTTGTCAGGCAATGAGTGCCGATTTTCTGCACCACCCCATGAGTTCGAAAAGACCAAGGCCGATTTGTTCTTTGTCAGCCTTGCGCTCCACGGCTTATTGCCATTTCATTTACTTCAAGTGGTGCAAGGCATCAATGAAGGATCGGGGCGCATGTATGGCAAGTCGCGATCATGGCGAAAGTGTCGCTAATCCTCGATCTTGATGCCGGTTTCCTTGATCAGCTTCTGGAATCGACCCGCTTCCTCGGCGATGAATTGCTTGAATTCCGCGGGCGAACTGCCCACCATTACCGCCCCATCACCGCCGCCCACCTTCCTGGCCACTTCCGGATCCCGGATGGCTTGCACCCAGATGCTGTTCAGCCTGGCAATGATCTGGGACGGCACCTTGGCCGGCGCCAGGATGCCGGTCCAGCTCGAGTAGTCAAAGCCCGGAACGCCCTGCTCCGCAATCGTGGGCATGTCCGGCGCAATCGCCAGGCGCTTGTCTGTGGTGACACCCAGCGAGCGGAGCTTGCCTGTCCTCACGCTCTGCATTCCGGTCGCGTAGGTCACCGCCGCAGCCTGTGTGCGCCCGGCCATGAGATCAGTCAGCCGTTCGGCCGATTTCTTGTAATGGACGAAGGTCACCTGCGTGCCGGTCATCAAGTGCAGCAAGGCGCCCGGGAGATGAGTGGAGCTGCCAACGCCGCTGGTTCCATAGTTCAGCTCGCCGGGATGTGTCCGTGCATAGGCAATGTACTCAGCGGCATTTTTGAACGGTGCCGAGGGATTCGCCACGATGATGAATGCCCGCTTCATCAGCAGCGTGACGGGCGCCAGATCCTTCGCGTAGTCGTACGGCAGATTGTTGTAGACAAGAGGCGTGATGGTGAATCCGGAGTTCTGCACGAGGATGGTATAGCCGTCCGGATTGGCCCGGGCCACGTAATTGGTACCTATGGTGCCTGCAGCCCCCGGCTTCTTGTCAATGAGCACTCTGATGCCGCTGTGCTCAATGATGCTTTGCGCGAGCAACTGCATCTCGCCATCGATGCCCGGTGAATCCTGCGGACTGATCAACATGATTGGCTTGCTGGGGTAGTTATCCGTCTGGGACAATGCTGCCGGACAGACAAACACCATTGACAGCAGGACAGCCGAGGCAAATCGCTTCATGATTTCTCCTCCTCATTGAATTCACGGCGGGTTCTATGTGCGCCTGTCGGGGGAGAATACCGTAAGCGAGGAGGAGTGGCCGGCATTCGGCGCTTTCCCTGTGGCGAGCAGACCGGGAAAACGAAGCATTGCCTGAGCATTTGATGGTTTTGGCTCCCCGACCTGGGCTCGAACCAGGGACACACGGATTAACAGTCTTCCCCCGGCCCAATCTTTGTTGATTCACGTTGAAAGCTGAGCCATTTAGGCGGTAATTCACGCTGAAAACTGGGCCACGCAATGCACCTATCCTGTTGGGTTTTTCGACGGGGTGTGCAGGAGTGATCAACGTGGGAACACTGAGCAAACTGCGGCG
>CAIYPG010000167.1 GCA_903928055.1 uncultured beta proteobacterium
CTCCTCGGTCTGCAACACCGCCGTCCTGACAAAGACCCCCACGGCAGGGGCAACGGTCACCGAGAACGGCCACTTCTCGACGAACACGACGGCGTTCGCGTCGGGCGCGGTCATCGTGTTCGCTCTGTTCGTGCTCGCGTTCTGCGGCTGGGTGGTCTGGGCCATCAAGAAGGCCTCCAAGGACAAAGCCGACAACGACGCTGCAAAGAAGTAACAGGTCTTTTTGAGTTTGCCGTCAATCGAAGGATTGACGGTGACTCCGGGGTCTGCTTCGTTGGTTGGTGGCAATCGCGTTGCTGGCACCGTTAATCCTGTGTAACAATGCCGCCCCATGCGCACGGCATCCCTAAAGTTCCGATTCGCTTCCTGGCTGGCCATCGCGGCCATGGCGCTCAACGCGCTCTGGCCCCTGCTCGCCAATGCGAAGCCGTCCGGTGCGCAGTCGTTGATGGAGATTTGCACGTCGCAAGGCGTGAAGTCCGTCGCCGGCGATTCCGATTCTGCGCCCGGAAATTCGGCGGCAAAGCACCTCCAGCCGCATTGCGCGCTATGCTCGTTCGGTACGGACAAAGTGTCCGCGCCGCCGCCCGCCCCCTTGTTTCTGGCGTCCGCTGCCGTCTCGGGCGAGGTCGTTCATTTCACATCGTCGTCTGCCGAGCCGCGCAGCGACATTCCCACCCCGGCGCATCCCCGCGCCCCTCCGGCACTCTCCTGATTATCACCGATTGCTGATGTTCTCGCGCTGACGCGAGGGTGTCCGCTGTTCCTTGATCTGATTCAGGAGGCTGCTATGCCGGCCGTTCTCAAGGTCGTCGTCGCTGTAAATGTTGTATCTGCCATTGCGTTGATCCTGCTTGTACTTGCCGCCGGAGGCGGTTTTGCCTCCGATGCATTGCCGGAGGGAGAAGGGCATGAAATAAAGCTGGTGCCGATTCAACCAGAAGAAACCGCGAAGCCGCTGATTGCGGCGCAGCTTGCGCAACATGTGGAGATTCCGCCCGAGTACCGGACATCGGATCAGACGCAGGCGCCATGGCGCGACCTGCCGGACGGCTCCGTGCAGTTCGTGAAGAGCGACTAGGGCGCGCGATGCAGTTTCCGCCTGCTCAAACGAACTCCCTGCGCAGATTCGCTGAATCGCCCCATCGCCTTTCTGCGCGCGGTTTGCCTCCATCCGGCATCCCGACGCGAAATCCACATGAGAAATAGCCAAGTTAAAGGGAAAAAAATCAAATGAAGCTGCAACTTCACCCACCCCATGTCCGCACCCGTGTTCTGACAACGCTGATGCTTCTGGCCTTTGATGCCATGGGAGTTGCTTTGGCCCAGAGCAATGAAGCGACCCTGCCGGGGATAACGGTCAGGGAAGCCCAGTCGAGCACCGAAAAAAACCAGTTGCCTGCGACCACCGAAAGCGTGACTGCGGAAAAAATGGCGGAGAGCATCAATGTCGTCAATACCGAGGATGCGTTGAAATATTTGCCCAGCCTGATTGTGCGCAAGCGCAATTTTGGGGACCAGTTCGCGCCCCTCGCAACCCGCACCTCCGGCCTTGGCCAGAGCGCGCGCAGCCTGATCTACGCCGACGGCGTGCAGCTCTCGGCGCTGATTGGCAACAACAATGGCAGCGCCTCGCCGCGCTGGGGTCTGGTTTCCCCGGAGGAAATTGAGCGCATCGATGTGATGTACGGGCCGTTTTCAGCCGCTTACCCCGGCAATTCGATGGGCGCGGTCGTGGATATCGTGACGCGCATGCCGCAGAAATTCGAGGCTGCTGCAAAGCTGCAGACTGCGAGGCAGAATTACAATCTTTACGGGACCAAGGACTCCTACAACTCGTCCCAGTACAGCGCCATCATCGGCAGCCGCAGCGGAGATTTCTCCTGGTGGCTGAGCGGCAACCACCTCGATGCCCATTCGCAGCCCATTACGATCATCACCGCCGCGAGGCCTGCCGCCCCCAGCGGTGTTGGAACGCCCGTCACTGGCGCGTATATGGACACCAACCGGCTGGGCCAGCCGATCGCAGTCATCGGCTCCGGCGGCTTGGAGACCAAGGCGCAGGATACATTCAAGGCAAAACTGGCCTACGACATCAATTCACAATGGCGGGTGGCGTACACCGTCGGCCTTTTCCAGAACGAAGCAAGATCCCGGGTTGAAACCTACCTGCGCGATGCGGCCGGCAATCCGGTTTATTCCGGGGCTAGCCTGAATATCGGCGGATACAACTACACCAATATCGGAACAACGGCATTTTCCAGCACCAGCGGCGTCTACAGGATTGCCCAGGATCATATTGCGCAAAGCCTTTCCATGAAGTCGGACATGAGGGGCGAGTGGGACTGGGAGGCCGCCATCAGCAACATGAACTTCGGCGTGGACACGACCCGGGTTCCGGGCACGGCACTGCCTGCCGGGGAGAATGGGGGCGCCGGTACGAACGTGGCACTGAACGGCACCGGCTGGTCAACGCTGGATCTGAAAGGCTACTGGCGGCCGCAAGGGATCAGCGGGGCGCACCAGGTCAGTTTCGGCGTGCATGCTGATCACTACAAGCTTTCAAACATCACGTACGCGACGACAGACTGGATTGCCGGACCGAATGGCGCCATTACCGCGCAATCCCTGGGCAATACCAGCACCAATGCCCTGTGGGTCCAGGACGCCTGGCGTTTCGCGAAGCAGTACAAGCTGACCATTGGTGGACGGCAGGAATACTGGCGCGGGTATGACGGGGTCAATTTCTCGGCCGCGCCGGCCTCCAATGTCAACCAGCCCACGATCACGGCATCGAAATTCTCGCCCAAGGCTGCGCTCGCCTGGGAGCCGAATGATGACTGGCGGGCAACGGTATCCTACGGCACCGCGTACCGATTCCCGACCGTGAGCGAGCTGTATCAGGCCGTCACTGTGGCCGGAGTGGTATATACGCCAAATCCGAATCTCAAACCCGAACGCGCGTATTCCGGCGAACTGGCGCTGGAGCGGGCGCTCGACAAGGGGCGGTTGCGCGTTTCCCTGTTCCAGGAAAATCTTTCCGATGCGCTGATTTCGCAGAATTCGACGATTCCCGGGACAAGTACGATTGGTTCCTCCGTTCAGAACATCGACCGGATCGTTTCGAGGGGGATTGAAATCGTGGCGGAAAAAGGCGATGTCCTGATTCGCGGACTCGATCTGTCGGCCAGCGCAACCCATGTCGATTCCAAGATATTGTCGGATCCGGCATTCCGCAATGCCGCCAATGTGTTGACCGACGTTTCGGGGAAGAGAACGCCCAATATTCCCAGGCTGAAACTGACCGGCGTCGCGACGTACCGATACAACGAGCAGGTGTCCGGTACGCTGGCTGCGCGCTACAGCGACCGGATCTGGGCCACGATTGACAACACCGACTCCAACCCGAATACCTATCAGGGCTTCGACAAGTTCTTTGTCATCGATGCGCGGTTCAACTACCAGTTCGACAAGAAGACACGCGCCTCGGTTGGGATCGACAACCTTAACAATCACAAGTACTTCCTGTTCCATCCGTTTCCGCAAAGAACGGTGGTGGCGGAACTCAGGCACAGCTTCTGAGAAAAGGGGCATATGAAGAAGCCGGGTCCGCGTGCAATTTCCGTTACAGTCACCCTCGCACTGCATGCAGTTGCCGTTATGGCGCTGCTGCAATTCGACGCGGTGCGCGGACCGCTGTTGCAGGCCGTGCCGATCATGATCATCCTGATAACACCTTCGCCCAGGGTCGAGCTCCCGAAGCCGCGGCCGGCGGCCCCTTCACCCATCCGCCTGCCACAGCCAAGACAGATCGAGTCGCCGCCAGTTCTGGCTGCGCAAACCGTCGCGCCGGGTCCGGTTCTTGCCAGCTTGCCACCCCGGCCTGAGCCGGCTCCGCAAGCCGTTTCGGCAGCTGCAGCACCAGCACCGGCTCCATTGCCAATCGTGGCACCGGTGTTTGATGCGGCCTATCTGCAGAATCCGCCGACCGCATATCCCGTGATGTCCAAGCGCCGCGGCGACCAGGGCCGTGTATTGCTGCGTGTCTTCGTCAGCACCTCGGGAGTTGCGGAGCGCATCGAAGTGCGGGAATCGAGCGGTCACGAGCGGCTTGATGGCGCCGCGCGCGAAGCCGTACTTGGCTGGCGGTTTGCCCCGGCCCGGCAGGGCGAAAAACCGGTTGCAGCTTGGGTGCTCGTGCCGATCACTTTTTCTATTGGAGGATGAACAATGGAACCGTCAAGCGCCTACGGATTCAGCGCGTTTCTGGCGCAGAGCGATCCGGTTGCCCGTAGCGCTCTTTGCATATTGCTGCTGATGTCGCTGATGACCTGGTATCTGATTGTCAAAAAGACAGTTGACTGGCTGGTCGTGCGGCGCAGCGAGGAATGCTTCCTGAGGGATTTCTGGGGTGCGCCATCACTGGATGTGGCGGCTGTTTCGCTGGAGAAGAGCGGTCCGCGCGATCCATTTGCGGTTCTTGCACAACAGGCTCTGCGCGCGGCGAAGCATCATGCAACTCACGCCGGGAGTCGGCTGGATGAAGCCGGCAGCGCCAATGAGTTTCTCACGCGCGCCATGCGCAATGCCATTGATGCGCAGGCATTGCGTGCCGAGACTGGCCTGAGCCTGCTGGCATCGGTGGGGGCCACTGCGCCGTTTGTCGGCCTGTTTGGCACCGTCTGGGGTGTCTATAACGCGCTCGTCAGCATCGGCATGACCGGCCAGGGCACACTCGACAAGGTGGCCGGGCCGGTTGGCGAAGCGCTCATCATGACCGCGCTAGGCCTTGCCGTGGCCATTCCAGCGGTGCTCGCCTACAACGCGTTTGTCCGACGCAATCGCCTGATGGGCGCGAAGCTCGACGCATTCGCGCACGACCTGTTTGCGCTGCTCGGCACGGGTGTGGCGCTTGCCCGGCCGGAGCGCTGAAATGGCCTTCGGCGGATTCGATCGCGGGAGTGAAGCCAAACCGATGGCGGAGATCAACATGATTCCGCTGATCGATGTGATGCTGGTGCTGTTGGTGATTTTCATCATCACCGCGCCGCTGCTCACGAATGCAGTAAAGATCGACCTTCCCAAGGCAAGCTCGAACCCGAACGTCATCAAGCGCGAGAGCGTGCAACTGGCCATCGACCGGCAGGGCGAGGCCTACTGGAATGGGGAGCGCGTGAACGATGCTCGATTGCGGGAATACATGGTGGCGGCGGCGAGGCTTGATCCCCAACCGGAGATCCATGTGCATGCTGATGGCGGTATTGCTTATCGGCGTGTGGCGCAAATCATGTCGTTCACGGCGAAGGCGGGCCTGACACGAATCGGGTTCGTCACCGACCCGGTGGAGCCATGATGTCCCCAATTCCACGGCCGCAATCTGGCCATCTTTCCCCACAGCCTGTCGGCGGTTCGGGAACGCCGCGCATGGCTGCCAATGCGCGTGCCCGGATTTATCTGGGCGGCATCGTTGTTGCGGGGCTCTGCTATTGGGCCGTGTCTGCCAGGGAATCCTCCCCTGGACTGTCTGCCATTCGCTTGACAGAATGGTATGGATTCATCGCAGCGGCGGGGTTGTACGTGGCGCTTGCCATATCCCCGGTAAGTGCGCTTTTTCCCGGCGCGCCGGCGCGGGGCTTGCTCCTGGAAGCGCGCCGTGCAATCGGGGTCTCGGCCTGGGCGTTCGCAGCCCTTCATTCCCTGATCGGATTCCGGGTTCTGCTGGGCGGCTGGAGTGGCCTAGCGTTTATCAGTCCGGCCCGGCTGGCTGACGTGATTCTCAGCGGCCTTTCGCTCCTGATCCTGTCCGTGCTTGCGCTGACCTCGAACAATCGTACGCAGGCCTTGCTGGGAAAACGTTGGCGCTCATTGCATCGTCTCATCCATGCGGCCGCCGTGCTTTCGCTCTTGCACATGGTTGCCGTCGGCTCGCATTTCCTGAAATGGGGGATTTCCGCGTTTGTCCTTGCGGCAATGGTGATTGTTCTGCTCGGACTTCAATGGATACGATGGATTACCGGTATGGCGGGGCGCAATGGCCGCTGACTGCCGGCATCGCATCCCTCAACCGGTTGTTGAATCGAGGCCGGTTACCACTGCCCTGGGTGCGATGTTGTTGCTGCTGGCGATGCTTCATCAGCCGGTGGCGCTGGCACACCAACTTGAGACTGATGGCGACATCGGCGTGCTGATGCATGTGGATCCTGGGGATGAACCGGTCGTCGGCGAACAGGCGACATTCATGCTTGATATCCAGGATCGGCGCGGAGCATTTCTACTTGCCGGCTGCGATTGCCGGCTCCGGCTTTCCCTTGATGGCGGGGAGGTTTTCAGCGGACAGATCAAGGATGACAAGTCTGGAACCCTGACAGTGCAGGTTTTGTTCGCCAAACCCGGCATTTACCGCGCCGAGGTCACAGGAGACCCCCTGTCCGGAACTGTGTTTCAGAAATTCCGTGTGGTTTTCGATGTGAGAGTGACCCCCGGGGAATCTTCAGGCGGTTCGTGGTGGTTGTTGATTGCATGCGCCATTGCCGCCTTGATCGTGGCGACTGGATTGATGCGCAAATTTTGGAAAAGACGATGATTCGGACAGGTATGAAGTTTCTCGTGCCCGCGATTTTTTTTGCAGTCCCGTTGCAGGCCTTTTCTCATGTAACCGTAAAGCCGGCCGAGGCCGGCATCGCGTCATACCAAACGTTCACCGTCAGCGTGCCGGTTGAGAAGGAATTGCCGACCACGGGCGTCCGGTTGCTTGTGCCAGAAGGGGTTACCTCGGTGATGCCCAATGCCAAGGCTGGATGGAAGATTGACATGAAGTATATTTTGGGAAATGACCCGGGCGAGGATAGCAAGGATGGCGGACGAGCCCGAAAGCAGGTGGTGGAAATCGCCTGGAGTGGCGGTGTCATCCCGGCCGGGCAGCGCGATGATTTTATGTTTAGTGCCAAGGTGCCCTCGACCGAATCCACGCTGCACTGGAAGGCCTATCAGCAGTATCAGGATGGATCAGTGGTTGCCTGGGAGCGCGACCCTAGGGAACCCGTGGAGAAGAATCCTGCGGGCCGGTCGGATTTTTCCAGGATTGGTCCGTTTTCCCAGACCAAATTAATCAATGATCTGGGAAAGCCATCGTACCCTGCCCAGCTTCCTCTTGGGCTCGGCATTGGCGCATTGCTGCTTTCCCTGGCAAGCCTGTGGCTGGCGTGGTCCGGACGCAAGGGCAGGGTGGCGGATCAATGATTATCCGGAGGGTGACAATTCCGGTGGACGTTCAGGGTATATGCATTCTCGGAGGTTTGTGCCGCAGCATCCTTGTTTCGGAATATCAGTTCAGGCAGGCGGGGAATTACCGGTTACATTTTCATTTACAGGAGAGCACGTGAATATCAAATTGGCGGCAATGACGGCGGTACTGCTGGGTCTTGCATCGGCGGCTTCCGCCCATGATTACAGCGTCGGTGAATTGCATATCGGTCATCCCTACGCCCTTGTTACGCCTCCCGGCGCAAAGGCCGGCGGGGCCTATCTGAGCATCGACAACAAGGGCAAGGCTGCGGACAAACTGCTGCGCGCCTCGACGGCTCGCGCCGGTTCAGTGGAGCTGCACACCATGAGCATGGACGGCAATGTCATGCGCATGCGCATGGTGCCGGCCATCGATGTGGCACCGGGCGCGACCGTTAAGCTGGCCCCGGGCGGATTGCATGTCATGCTCCAGGACCTGAAGCAGCCGCTCAGGAAGGGGGACAAATTCCTAATGACGCTGGTGTTCCAGCGTGCCGGCGAGGTCAAGGTGGACATCGTCGTTCAGGACGCCGCTCCTGCTGCAGGACACGACAGCGAGATGCACATGCAATAGAAACGACCAGCGCGGGTCAGCCCGTCCCCGCCGGAGGCGGTTCGCGCGTGATCTTGCGCAGGCAGTCCGGGCAATAGCAGCTCCGGGCTGGATCCGGCGCAAGCAGGGCCGGAAGTTCCGCACACCAGCAATGCGGTTGCCCTGCTTCAGCGCCGCATTTGAAGGCTGCTCCGCAGCGTGTGCAAATGACGGATCCCTGCGAGTCGATGGCCATGGCGCACCGATTGTAATGGTCGACCGTCTGTAACGGTCGGCCGCCATGGGGGCCGATGGGCGGAATGTCCGTCGTCGATACCTTTCGTTCAGCCTGTCGTCAGCCAGGTGCTGTAAGTTCTGCAGCGTTCGCCCGACTACCGGGCAGGACGATGAATTGGGCTTGCCCAGGAGGGATGTCGCATGAACACCGCAAATCTGTCAGCTGCAGTGCCGCCCGCCACGCCGGGGACGCCCGGGGAGTGGATTCGCATCCACCCGCTGGCGGTGAGAATCACGCACTGGATCAATGCGCTGGCCATCCTGGTCATGGTGGCCAGCGGATGGCGCATCTACGACGCCGCACCCATCTGGAATTTCACCATTCCGAACGGCCTGACGCTGGGTGGCTGGCTCGGTGGCGCGCTGCAATGGCACTTCGCCGCCATGTGGGTGCTGGCCGCAAACGGCCTGGCATATCTTGCCTATGGGCTTTTTTCCGGACACCTGTGGCGCAAATTGCTGCCGATCACGCCACGTGCGGTGATCCACGATGTGCTGGAAGCCCTGCGCGGCAGACTGGCCCACGATGACCTGTCCGTCTACAACGCGGCGCAGCGCGCCGCATACCTGGCCATCATTCTGGACGTCGTCCTGCTGGTGTTTTCGGGGCTCGGCATATGGAAGCCGGTGCAATTGCAGGGATTGACCGCATTGTTCGGCGGCTATGAAGGGGCGCGCATCGTGCATTTTGCGGCCATGGCCCTGCTGGTGTTGATCGTGCTGGTGCACATTGCCATGGTGGTGCTGGTGCCGCGCACGCTGCCCAGCATGATTACCGGACGCGCACGGAGGATCTCATGAAACGACTGTAGCAGGTCCGACAAGTCCGGCCTGGAAGGCCATTCCCGCCGTGACATTGCGGTCATCGAGCGCCGGCTGTTCCTGCGACAGGGCCTGTCGCTGGGCGCCCTGGGCATGCTCACTGGCTGTGATGTGACGAACAATGAAACGGTGGACAAGGTGCTGTGGTCGATGTCGCGCTGGAACGACCGTGCCCAGGCAACCCTGTTCAGTCCCGACAAGCTTGCCGTTGAGTATCCGGAGAGTGCGATTGCCAATCCCTTTCCGTTCAACGCCTATTACACCGAGGATGAAATCCGCACGGTGGACGGGACTTCCTACAAACTGGAATTGGGCGGCCTGATCCGGGACGCCAGATCCTGGACGCTGCCCGAGCTGTATGCCCTGCCGCAGGTTTCGCAGGTCACCCGGCATATCTGCGTGGAGGGCTGGAGCGCCATCGGCAAATGGAGTGGCACGCCGTTCCGCGCCTTCCTGGAGCGCATCGGTGCCGATACCACGGCGAAGTACGTGGGGTTCAAATGCGCCGATGATTATTTCACCAGCATCGACATGGCCACGGCGCTGCATCCGCAGACTTTGCTGGCCTTTCGCTTTGCCGACCGGATTCTGCCGCCGAAGTACGGTTTCCCCATGAAGCTGCGTGTTCCGACCAAACTGGGATTCAAGAACCCCAAGCATATTGCGGCGATTACCGTGACGAATACCTATCCGGGAGGTTACTGGGAGGACCAGGGCTACAACTGGTTCAGCGGTTCGTAAGGCTTGCCTGTAAGGATGTGCCGCGCATCCCGACCAACGTTCGCGGATGCAGTGAGGGAAGAGGCGGTTGGCCGATGCAGCGATGCCGGCCGACATCTTCGCCGCGAACACTAACTCAATGAGGAGTACTGAAAATGAACAAGCTGATGACGATGGTTTTTGCCGGGTGCATGGCCGTGGCGATGGGTGGCGCACATGCCCAGGATGCCATGAAGAAGGACGGTATGAAGAAAGATGAAATGAAGAAAGATGCGATGAAAAAAGACACCATGGCCAAGGATGCGATGAAGAAAGACCCCATGGCGAAGGACGGCATGAGCAAGGATGCAATGAAGAAGTAGTAGCAGCCGTTGCGGTACCCGCCTTCGTCCCGTGGCGGAGGCGGCTGGGTCTCTGTGTTGATGCACCCGCGGGCACAGCGTGCCGGCGGGTGTTTTTTTATTCAGGCGGATTTTCTTCCGGGCCGGGCCAGGACTGCATTGCCTGCCTGAGGAACTGCAGCTGTGCTGAAAAATGCGTGCAGGCGTCGCAAACGCGCAGGTGCAGCCGCAAGGCGATGCGCTCGGTCAGGCCCAGCCTGGCGTCCTGTCCTTGCGACAGCAGCCGGCTGGTTTCCTTGCAGTTCAGGTTGAAGCGCATTCGCATCTACTCTCTTTCGCCCTGGAACCAGGTCTGCTCCAGGCACAGGCGCAGGCTCATTCGTGCGCGATACAGCATTACCCAGCAATTGGACGCGGAAATCCGCAATTCCTTACAAATTTCGTCGGTTTCGATACCCATTACCTCACGCATCATGAAAGCGCGCGCCGTGGCGTCGGGCAGGCCTTTGAGGCATCGCTCCAGTGCTTCAAAGAATCTGCTTTGCTGGAGTGACTGGTCGGGGTTGCTCCATGCGCATGGCGCCTCCGCCCAGTGCCCGTCGGCGACGAACAGGGCGTCAAAGTCGGAAATGTCAGTTTCTTCGACAGGCCGGGTGGCGACGGTGAGAGGCTTTTCGCGTGAAATCCGCCGCAAATGGTCAATGACCTTGTGCTTGAGGATGCCAATCAGCCAGGTTCTCACGGAGGATTGTCCGGCGAAGCCCGATGCGCCCTGAATGGCCGCCATCAGCGTTTCCTGTACGGCATCCTCGGCGGCGCTCTCATCGCGCAGCTGCAGCATGGCGAACCTGAGCAACTGGGGGCGATGGGCCTCCAGTTCAAGAGGTGATCCTGGAGGAGAAGGGGTCTTGTTGTTCATGATTCGGGGCCCAATCTAACTGGTTAGGAGGGACGTCGCAACACGGGATTGCAGCAGCGGGGTTGCCGGTGCTTGAAAAATGTTCGACCTGCCCCATTTCCACGGCATGAGGGAGATTCCTCAAACCGGATACCAACCAGTCAGGAGAAATGTCATGGCCAATATCAATCGGTACGATGCGTTTTCAGATGTGTTTGACGATTTTTTCAAGGGCTTCCTGGTACGCCCGGTGGCGTCCCCGTCGGCGATTGACCGCAATGAACTGGGTGACGTCGTGCGGCGTGCAAGGATTGACGTGACCGAGCAGAACGGCGAGTACAAGGTTCTGGCCGAACTGCCGGGGGTGAAGAAGGAAGACATCAAGGTCGAAGTCGATGGCGACCAGGTCTCGATTTCGGCGGAAAGCCGCGTCGAGCGTGAAGCAAAGGATGGCGAGCGCCTGCTGCACAGCGAGCGCTACTATGGCCGACTGGCACGCGTGTTCCGCGTCGGCCAGGAAGTCGATCCGGCCAGGGTGAGCGCCAAATACGAGAACGGCATCCTGGAACTGACGTTGCCGAAGAAGGAGTCGACGGCCGCGAAGCAGATCACCGTCCAGTGAGTATCTGATGTGGAGGATATACAAGGGGTGTTCCCCCTTGTTCCTCCACCTTCGAGAACGGCATCCTGGAGTTGACGCTGCCGAGAAGGGAGTCGACGGCGGCAGAGCAGATCATTGTCCAGTAACTGGTAAATGCGGACGTCTGAGCCGCCGCTTTACCTCTGCGCGATTGAACGGATGCTTATGCACCGTTCATTGCGCAGAGTGTCTTCCCCGGTATTTCGTCTTTTCGGGATTCTGTTTCCCAGGTGCATGGCCAGTGGGCGCGGTAAAATCTTCCCACTTCATTACCGCCGACACCGATGACCGTTCCTGCCCTGTCCCCTTCCGCCGCCATCAAGGCACTGACGCTTGCCGAGGCGCTGCCCTACATTCGCCGCTTCCATGGCAAGACCATTGTGATCAAATACGGCGGAAACGCCATGACAGATGAGAGTTTGCAGAGGAATTTTGCTCACGATGTAGTGTTGCTAAAGCTGGTCGGCATGAACCCCGTGGTGGTGCACGGCGGTGGGCCGCAGATCGAGGAGATGCTCAAGAAGCTGGACATCAAGTCGAGTTTCATCCAGGGCATGCGCGTTACCGATGCCGCGACGCTGGATGTCGTGGAAATGGTGCTGTCCGCACTGAACAAGGACATCGTCACGCTGATCAACCAGGCAGGCGGCAAGGCAGTGGGTCTCACCGGCCAGGATGGCGCCTTCATGCGCGCCCGCAAGCTGATGCTGCCGGACCAGAACAAGCCCGAGGAGATGCTGGATATCGGACTGGTGGGCGAGATATCGGCGATTGACCCCAGTGTGATCGATACGCTGGAGGCGGGGGGCTTCATTCCCGTGGTGGCGCCGATCGGCGTGGGCGAGGACGGCGTGACTTTCAACATCAATGCCGACCTCGTGGCCGGGAAAATGGCCGAAGTACTGCATGCCGAAAAGCTGGTACTGCTCACCAATACGCCCGGGGTGCTGGACAAGAACGGCCAGTTGCTGACCGGCCTGACGCCCAAGGGCATTGATGACCTCGTTGCAGAAGGCACCCTGTCCGGCGGCATGCTGCCGAAGATTGCCTCGGCGCTGGATGCCGCCCGGAGCGGCGTGAAAAGCGTGCACATCATCGACGGCCGGGTCGAGCACGCCCTGCTGCTGGAAATCCTGACAGACGAGGGTGTGGGCACCCTGATCCGCAGCAAGTAACCGCATCTGCAGGACAATTTGGCGCGAGCCGGGGCACACCGGCCGGTCGTGGGCTCAGTCGGGCTCAGTCACAGGAGGAGACTTCATGCAGGCCCAGCAGGTATTTTCAGGATTGAAGGTGCTGACGGTGGCGAAGGTCTATGCCGCGCCGTATGCCGCCTACCAGCTCGCGCTCAACGGCGCCGATGTCATCTGCATCGAGGAGCCCGGCAAGGGCGACAGCACCCGCACCGGCGGCACTACCGCCTCTGCCGATCTTGCCAAACAGGGCATGGGTGCCGCGTTCCTTGCGCATGGCTCGAACAAGCGTTCGCTGACGCTCAACCTGCGCGAGGCGCAGGCCCAGGAAATCTTCCGGAAGCTGGCGCGCGACGCCGACGTCATCATCGAGAACCTGCGCACCGGCGACATGGATCGTTACGGCCTGGGCTATGACGTGATTCGCGAGATCAATCCGCGCATCATCTATGCCTCACTCACCGGTTACGGACAGACCGGGCCGAAAAAACGCGATGCGGCGATCGATACCGTGGTGCAGGCGGCCAGCGGGCTGATGAGCCTTACCGGCACGCCGGAATCCGGGCCGGTGCGGGCTGGTGTCACCGTGATTGATTACCAGGCCGGCCTGTCCCTGACGGCGGCGCTGTCCATGGCGCTCTACCACCGCGAGCGTACCGGCGAGGGACAGCGTGTGGATGTCTCCATGCTCGAAACGGCGCTCTCCTGCATGAGTGCAGTCGTGAGCGAAGTCCAGAACGGCGGATTCAGCCCGGAACTGCTTGGCAACAAGTCGGCGAGCGGAACGCCGTTGAGCGACTGCATGCAGTGCAAGGACGGCCACATCATGATTGCTGCATCGGGCGGCGCGCGCCGCCGCCGGTTGTTCGAGGCCCTCGGGCGGGTGGATATCCTGGATGATCCGCGCAATGCGACCAATGACCAGTTGCGCCGCAATGCACGCGAGATTTATGCCGAGCTCGAACCGATATTCCGCCAGCGCGCGGCCACGGAATGGGAGGACATCCTCAACAAGGCCGGTGTGCCGGCGATGCGTGTGTATTCGGTCAGCGAGGCGGTGGAGCAGCCCCAGATCAAGGCGCGCGGGCTGTACCACGTGTTCGACGACGTCCCCGGCATTGGACGCAGCATCAGTGTTGCCTCGGTGCCCTACAAGCTGTCGAAATCCCCCGCCCGGTTGCATTCGCCGCCGCCGCAACTGGGGCAGCATTCCGATGAAATCCTCGGCGGACTGGGGTATAGCGATGCCGACATCCGCGCCTTGCGTGACGCTGGTGCAATTTAGGTTGTTCTGAACAAGGGGGCGTAGTTACGAACCAGCGCCCCCCTCGCATATTCCCCACTTCAGAGAGAGGCTCAGAAGGTCTTTTCACGACATCGTGATTTGACCAGGGCGGCCTCAGAAAAACCTCCGATCAGGCGATCTGGCGTCCGTCCGGGTCCCACAGGCCGTCAAGATAGCCGTCGCGACTGTTGTAGATCGTCAGCACGCGCTTGCGCGGTTCGGAGCTGACCGACAGATGCACCCAGCGCCCGAATTCCAGAATGCATTGATCGAAATCCAGGGCCGAGGACCGGATTGCTGCTGCAATGTCCATCGGTGAACCAAAGCCGGGGCAGGTGAAATCGGCGGCGAGGCCCTCGATGTGCTGCGATGTGCCGGTGCCGCCAACCGCACGGTTCAGTTCTTCGCAACGATAGGCGCTGGAAATGTCGAGCGGCGCCCCGAGCAGGGCTTGCACCGCTTCCAGTCCCTCTGCCAGAAGCCGCAGATTGGGGATGAGCTCTGCAGGCGGGGTGTTGTTGATGCCGTCGCGCTCGGCGGTATCCGAACGGATCAGTTGTGCCAGCGAGAAATTCGGCGTGAGCTGCATGCCGGGTGGCCGGGGCGGTTGTCAGCCGCAGCCGGTTATTTGCCCAGCCGCGTGTTGGCCAGTTCCAGCCGATCAACGAGGTTGCGCACCAGGGCACGGGTGAGCTGCAACTGCGCGCCCACGCTCATGCCGGCCAGCGCCTCGGGCTGGAACTCGGCGAGCAGCAACTGCACCATGGATTCCACGGTGGCGTGCCGTGGCAGCTCGCCGCCACGGATGTAGGCCATCTCGCCGAAGAACTCCTTCTTGTCCAGCATGTTGAGGAGCCGGCCCTGCTTGGTGACTTTCACCTGTCCCTGTGCAAGGAAGAAGAAGCTCTGGCCCGGATCGTTCTCGCGGATCACCGATTTCTTGCCATCGAAGCGCGACCATGCGCCGGCACTGGCCAGCTCCCACAGCTCCGCATCTGAAAGGCCGGAGAGCATTTCCACGCTCTTCAGGGCGATGTATTTCTCGCTGTCGGGAATGGCATCGGGCGGCAGCACCAGCTTCACGGCATTGGAGAGCTGCAGCGCAAAGTCCGCCCAGGTGGCGTAGCGCTGCTCCGGTTTCTTCGCCAGCGCGCGCAGCACCACGGCATCGATCGCCTTGGGCAGCGTCTGCCGCAGCGTAGAGGGCGGTGCGGGCGGTTCGTTCAGGACCTTCTGCACCAGGCCTTTGAGCGTGTCGGCGGTGAAGGGCTTCTGGCCGGTCAGCAATTCGTAGAGCGCCACGCCCAGGCAGTACATGTCGCTGTGATGGGTGAGCGGGTTGTCCTCCATCTGCTCCGGAGACATGTAGAAGGGCGAGCCCATCACGGCGGTCTGCACGGTCTGCGTCTTGCGCAGAAGTGCAGCACCGAAGTCGGCGATCTTCACGTCCGTGCCGTTGGCAATCATGATGTTCGCCGGCTTGATGTCGCGATGGACGATGCCTTCGCGGAACGCATAATCGAGCGCGCCGCAGCACTTGAAGATGATCTGCAGCACATCGGCCACCGGCAGCAGCGTTTCGGGCGTGGCGTGCTGCGACAGATCGCCGCCAGTGACCAGCTCCATGGCGATGTGGCCGGAGTCGTCAGTGACCACGGCATCGAGAATGGCGACGATGTGCGGGTGCTTGAGCTTGCCGGCAAGCGAGGCCTCGTTGAGGAAGGCCGTGCGATGAACGGTGCCGAACTGCGGATCACTGAACACTTCAGGCTCGATCACCTTGAGCGCGACCTCCTTGCCCGAAAAGGTGTCGGTGGCGAGATAGACCGTGCCGGTGGCGCCCTTGCCGAGCTGCTTCTGGATGTCGTACTTCCCGATCTGCAGGCTCAGGTCGAGTTCGAAGGGTGCATCACTCATGCGGGGGTCCGGTTCCGGTCTTGGCATTGGGGCATCAAGGGCGCCATTCTACTGTGTGTACTGGTGGTGGCAATGTGGCCTTGGTCACACCGGAGGGCAATCACTTCCGCCGTTTCAGCGGCCCTTGATCAGGTTTGCGCCGCGTTCGGCGATCATGATGGTCGGACTGTTCGTGTTGCCCGAGGTGATCGTGGGCATGATGGAGGCATCCACGACGCGCAGGCGCTGGATGCCGCGCACCCTGAGGCCGGGCGTCACCACCGAGGCTGCGTCGGTGTCCAGGCCCATCTTGCAGGTGCCCACCGGATGAAAAATCGTGGTGCCGATATTGCCTGCCGCGGCAGCCAGCTGTTCTTCGCTCTGGTATTGCGGCCCGGGCAGGAATTCCTCCGGGCGATACCCGGCCAGAGCCTTTGATTCGAGCACGATGCGCCGGGTGAGCCGCAGGCCGTCGATCGCCACCCGCCGGTCGTCTTCGGTGGAAAGGTAGTTGGGCGCAATTTCCGGGTGGGCGCGTGGATCACTCGAGGTGATGCGTACATGGCCGCGTGACGCGGGGCGCAGGTTTGCCACGCTGGCGGTGAAGGCATCGAAGCGATGCAGCGGATCACCGAACTTGTCCAGGCTGAGCGGCTGCACGTGGTATTCGATGTTTGCGCTGGCCCGTGACGGGTCGGATCGGGTGAAGGCGCCCAGCTGCGAGGGCGCCATGCTCAAGGGGCCTGTGCGGCGCAGCGCATATTCCAGCGCCATGCCGGTCTTGCCCCACAGGCTGTGCACCATGGTGTTGAGCGTTTTCACGTTCTTCACCTTGAAGGCCATGCGCAACTGCAGGTGGTCCTGCAGGTTCGCGCCCACGCCCGGCAGGTCGTGCACGACGCCGATGCCATGCTGCTGCAGCAGCGCGCCCGGGCCGATGCCGGAGAGCTGCAGGATCTGGGGCGAGCCGATCGCACCGGCGGAAAGCACGGTTTCGGCCTTCGCCTCGGCATGCCATTCGGCGTTGCCGCGGTAAAACTCCACGCCGGTGCAGGCACGGCCGTCAAGGCGGAGCTTCTTCACCAGGCAGCCGGTCAGCACGGTGAGGTTGGGGCGACGGGACGCCGGCTTGAGAAAGGCCTTGGTGGCATTCCAGCGCACGCCGGTGCGCTGGTTCACTTCGAATCGCGAGACACCGGCGTTGTCGCCGCAGTTGAAGTCATCCACCCTGGGTATGCCGGCCTCAACGGCGGCCTCGGCAAAGGCGTCGAGGATCTTCCAGGACAGGCGCTGCTGTTCCACGCGCCATTCACCGCTGTTTCCGTGAGAATCGTTCGCGCCGCGCCATGAGTCTTCGCTTTTGCGGAAGATCGGCAGCACATTGTCCCAGGCCCAGCCGCGATCACCGGTGAGTTGCGCCCATTCGTCGTAGTCGCGTGCCTGGCCGCGCAGGTAGAGCATGGCGTTGATGGAGGAGCAACCTCCCAGTACCTTGCCACGGGCGTAAAGGATGGAGCGGCCATTGAGGCCGGGTTCGGCGCGGGTGCGGTAGCACCAGTCGGTGCGCGGATTGCCGATGCAGTAAAGGTAACCGACCGGGATGTGTATCCACATCCAGTTGTCACGGCCACCGGCTTCCAGCAGCAATACCGAAACGGCAGGATCCGCGGAGAGGCGGTTGGCGAGCACGCAGCCGGCGGTGCCGCCGCCGGCGATGATGTAGTCGAAGGAGCCCGCCGATTTTGAAGCGATGTTTTTCATGGAAGCCGGATTTTATGACGGTGGGCCGTGTTGCAGTGTGTTTGGCCCTGACCTTGTCTGATCGATTGGAATGCGCATGGTAAATTGCAGGCCGACCATCAGTAACCAATCCTACACAAAGACGAGGGGGAGCCCATGGACTGGACCGAACGCCGTGAGCGCACGCGTGCGCTGCTTGCCGGGACGCGCTGCGTCCATCCGGGTTCCGTATTCGATCCCATTTCCTCGCGCATTGCCGAGGACCTGGGTTTCGAAGTCGGCATCCTGGCCGGATCGATTGCCTCGTTTGCCGTGCTGGGAGCGCCCGACCTGACGGTGCTCACGCTGTCCGAGTTCGCCGATCTGGCGCACCGCATCTGCCGGGCTGGCAACCTGGCCCTGCTGGTGGACGCCGATCACGGCTATGGCAACGCGCTCAATGTCCGGCGTACCGTGGAGGAGCTCGAAACCGCCGGAGTGGCGATCATGTCCATCGAAGATACCCTGCTGCCGGCGGCCTATGGCAGCGGCAAGGCACAACTGATTTCGCTGGATGAGGGTGTTGGCAAGATGCGCGCCGCGCTGGATGCGCGCCAGGACGCGAAGCTGGTCATCGCCGGACGCACGTCCGCCGCGGCGCTGACCGGACTCGACGATGCGGTGGCGCGTTGCCAGGCCTATGAGGCAGCCGGCGTGGACGCGCTGTTCCTCACCGGGCTCAAAACCCGCGCCCAGCTCGATGCGATTGCCGAAGCGGTGAAGGCGCCGCTCATCCTTGGTTCGCCCGGTGGTGATCTGATGGACCTCGATTACCTCGCCAGCCGGCGCGTGCGCATCTGCCTGCAGGGACATGCCCCCTTCCTTGCAGCGGTGCGCGCCGTGTATGAAACGCTCACTGCCGTGCGCGATGGCGTGGCGCCGGGCAAGATTGCCAATGTGGCTTCGGCGGACCTGATGCGCCAGGTGACGCGCGAAGCCGATTACGATCGCTGGAGCGGGGAATTCCTCGGTGGCGCGTAGCGGCCTGAAAGGCCTGGCATGAGCCGTGGCGGCGGCGGGCTGACCTGGCTGTTCGATCTCGACAATACGCTGCACGACGCGCGGCCGCATGTGTTTCCGCATATCAACCGCAGCATGACCGAATACATCATGCGCCACCTTGATCTGGACGAGGCAGAGGCAGGGGTGCTTCGGCAGCGCTACTGGCAGGCCTACGGCGCGACGCTGCTCGGTCTGATGCGCCACCATGATGTCGATCCGCACCACTTCCTGTGGCATACCCACCAGATGCCGGACCTGGCGCGCATGGTAGTGGCCGAAGCCGGCCTCAGGCAGGGGCTGAAGCGCCTGCCCGGCCGCAAGATACTGTTTTCCAATTCACCACAGCACTACGCGCAGGCGGTGCTCGACGTGCTCGGCATCGGCGGATTGTTCGATGCCGTGTACACCATCGAGTGCACGCGCTTCCAGCCCAAGCCGTCGCTGGCCGGGTTTCGCGCGCTCATGGCGCGCGAGCGCCTGCGACCGGAGCGTACCGCCATGGTCGAGGACGTGCTGGAGAACCTCGTGGCTGCGCGCAAGCTGGGGATGAAGACCGTCTGGATCACGCGCGAGGCGCGTCGTCCGGCCTGGGTGGATGTCGCGACGACCTCGGTGCTGCGATTGCCGCGCTTCGCTCATGCTTTGGCCGAGAAAGGGATGGCCCGCTAGCAAGTGCCCGCTAGCATGTACTGAGGCTAAGGACTAAACTCGCGTCATCAAAATTGGATGTCGAGGAGGCCGTCATGGCGGAAACGCGCGCACGACCCAAGCCCGGAGAGCGCCGGTTGCAGATACTGCAGGTGCTGGCCGAAATGCTGCAGGATCCGAAGGGCGAGAAGATCACCACCGCTGCATTGGCGAAGAAACTCGATGTCTCCGAAGCGGCGCTCTACCGCCATTTCGCCAGCAAGGCACAGATGTTCGAGGGCCTGATCGAATTCATCGAGAACTCGGTGTTTGGCCTGGCGAACAAGATCACCGCCGAGCAGGACAACGGCGTGAAGCAACTGCATTCCACGATTGCCATGCTGCTCGGCTTTGCCGAAAAGAATCCGGGCATGACGCGGGTGCTGACCGGCGATGCGCTGGTGAACGAGAACGAGCGGCTGCAGGCGCGCATCAACCAGTTGCATGACCGCATCGAAGCCACGCTCAAGCAATGCCTGCGCGTGGCCTCGACCCAGGGCCATGACGAACCCGATCCCGCGGCGCGCGCCAACCTGATCCTCTGCTACGTGATCGGCCGCTGGCACCAGTTCGCCAAGAGCGGATTCAAGCGACTGCCAACCGAGGGCTTTGACGCCCAGGCGCCGATGCTGATCTGATCAACTGAATATGATCAGAATGGATTAATTTTCATTGATCCAAGAGTTGTTACAAGTTATTTGTAATCAAATGAATCCGGCGGATTCCGGCCGGGTCAATGCCCGCCGCATACCGCGCAGCCCGCATCGCGCGCCAGCCGGATGTGGCGGGTTTCACTCTTCAATGCATCGACGATCATCAGCCGACCGGCCAGCGTTTCCCCGGCGCCGGTGAGGATTTTCAATGCTTCAGCGGCCTGCAGGGTGCCGATCATGCCGGTGAGCGGCGCGAATACGCCGGTCACGGCGCAGCGCAGTTCCTCGGTCTCGGCATCTTCCGGGAACAGGCAGGCGTAGCAGGCGCTGTCGTTTTTGCGCAGGTCGAATACCGCGAGCTGGCCGTCGAAGCGGATCGCAGCGCCCGAGACCAGCGGCTTGCGGTGTTTCACGCAGGCGCGGTTCACGGCATGGCGCGTGGCGAAATTGTCCGAACAGTCGAGCACCACATTGGCCAGCGCCACCTCGCGCTCCAGCGCCTCGCCTTCGAGGCGCACCTTGAGCGCCACCACCTTTACTTCCGGATTCAGCCGCGCAATGCTGGCCGCGCCCGATTCGACCTTCGGGCTGCCAACCGACTGCGTGGCGTGCAGCACCTGGCGTTGCAGGTTCGTGAGGTCCACCACATCGTTGTCGGCCAGCGCGATCGTGCCCACGCCGGCGGCAGCCAGGTACATCGCCGCCGGCGAGCCCAGTCCGCCCGCACCGATGACCAGTGCACGGGCATTGAGCAGCGCCTGCTGGCCTTCGACACCGAATTCGGTGAGGAGGATGTGACGCGAGTAGCGCAGCAGTTGGTCGTCATTCATGCGGTGTCTGGATCATAGGGCTCACAAATGATTTCGCCGGAATCAACCGCGCGCAGCGTCGGCTGAATTCCGGCGAGTTAAACCGGCGCCACAAAGGCGTCCGGCTTTAACGGTACTTAACGCGAAACAGCAATAACCTACTTCGTGGCCGGTACCGTGGCAGCAGCCGTCTGCGCCACCGGCGCCGGTGTTGCCTTGACCGGCAGGCCCTTGAGGAAATTCAGGCCCTGCTGGAACACAAAGTCCTTGTCCGAGGCAAATTCCAGCGGAACAAAGGGCTTGTCTTCGTCGGCCTTGGGTTTTGCAGCAGGTGGTTTTGCGGCACCGGCATGCTGGGTGGAAGACTTTTCCTCTTCTCCGCCAGCGGGGTTCGCAAGGTGCTTGTCGAGGTCGGCCTCGCGGATGCCGAATTCCGGGCTGGACGGATCATCCACCAGCACGTCGGGAACGATGCCCTTGGCCTGGATGGAACGTCCGCTTGGCGTGAAGTAGCGCGCCGTGGTCAGCTTGATGGCGGTGTTATTGCCCAGCGGCATGATGGTTTGCACCGAGCCCTTGCCGAAGCTCTGCGTGCCGAGCAGCGTGGCGCGCTTGTGGTCCTGCAGCGCACCGGCGACGATTTCGGAAGCCGATGCAGAACCGCCGTTCAGGAGCACCACCATCGGAACCGTCTTTACCGCTGCCGGCAGGTCCTTGAGGACGTCGACTTCGCGGCCGCGCAGGTAATCCTCGGGCGCCGCGACGAATTTGCGCTGGGCATCCTCAGTGCGCCCGTTCGTGGAGACAACCAGCGCCTTGGCGGGCAGGAACGCCGCCGATACGCCGACGGCACCGTTGAGGAGTCCGCCCGGGTCATTGCGCAGGTCGAGGATCAGTCCCTTCAGCGGACCGTTCTTGTACAGACCCTTGATCTGCGTCGCGAGGTTTTCCACGGTGTGTTCCTGGAACTGCGAAACGCGCACCCATCCATAGCCGGGTTCGATCAGCTTGGATTTCACGCTCTGCACGCGGATCACGTCACGCATCAGCGTGACCTCGAACGGCTTCTGCTCGCCCTTGCGCACGATGGTGAGGCGGATCGCGGTCTTGGGTTTGCCGCGCATGCGCTTGACCGCGTCGTTGAGGCTGAGACCCTTGACCGGCGTGTCGTCCAGCTTGACGATCAGGTCGTTGGGCTTGAGGCCGGCGCGAAAGGCCGGCGAATCCTCGATCGGGGACACCACCTTGATGAAGCCGTCTTCCATGCCGACTTCGATGCCCAGGCCGCCGAACTCGCCCTGCGTGCCGACCTGCATTTCCTTGAAGGCCTCCTGGTCGAGGTAGGCCGAATGCGGATCGAGGTCCGAGAGCATGCCGTTGATTGCGCCGGTGATGAGTTTCTTGTCCGCCACCGGCTCGACATAACCCGCCTTGATTGCGCCGAAGACTTCGGCGAAGGAGCGCAGCTCGTCAATGGGCAGCGGCAGTCGCGTCGCGTCGCGCTGTGCGACTGCGGAAAAATTGAGGGACAGCAGGATGCCGGCAATCACGCCTACCGCGATCAAGCCGAACTGCTTCATTTTGCCTGCCATGACATTCTCCAGAAAACCGGCTTCGGTGCGCGGTTGTGCGCCGTCCGGGTGCTGCATTCGGTATTCAGTATCCAGTAGCGCAGTGGTGCAAACAGCGGTGAGGGGTGTTTTATTTCAGCGTGGCCCAGCTCAGGGGGTCGAAAGCGCGGCCCTCGTGACGCATTTCAAAGTATAAACCTGATTCTTCGCTTCCACCGCTGGCGCCGGTGGTCGCCACCGGATCGCCGGCGCGCACTGTTTCCCCCACGCCTTTCAGCACCGCCTCGTTGTTGCCGTAGATCGTCAGGTAGCCCTGGCCGTGGTCCAGGATCAGCAGGTTGCCGAAACCGCGCATCCAGTCGGCGAAAACCACCCGGCCTGCGGCCACTGCCCGGACTTCCTGGCCGCTGGAGGTGCGGATGAACAATCCCTTCCAGGATGGACCGCCCTCCGTACGTGGACTGCCAAAGCGGCTGGCAAGTTCCCCGCGCACCGGCAAACGCAGCGCGCCCTTCAGTTTGGCGAAGGCGGTTCCGATGGTGTCGGCGACAGGCGATTCGGGCACCTGGGTATTGCTGCGCACCGGTGCCCCGGATGGCCGGGGCCTGGCCGCCTGCTTCCTGGCCTCGTCGGCGATCACTCGCGACAGCGCCTCCACCAGGCGCGTCAGGCGGGATTCGTCCCGTTCCAGGCCTTTCACTTCGCGGCGCTGGTCGCGCAACTGCGCGGAGAGCTTGTCCATCACGCGCCGGCGTGCCGACTGTTCTTTTGCGAGCTGGTCGCGCTCCTTTTTCTGGTCGGCTTCGATTTCCGCCAGTTCGGCGGTCTTTTCGCGGGTCTGGCCCTGCAGTTCCAGCAGCCAGGCGAGCGTGGCGCGCAGCGAACGGATCATTTCGGCCTGCGCGCGCGAAATGTAACCGTAGTAATGCAGGTCGCGCGCCGTCTGGTTGGGGTCGACACCGGAGACGACGAGTTTCAGGTAGTCGGCTTCGCCGCCCAGGTAGCGTACGGTGAGCAGCCGGCCGATCGCCTCCTGGCGGCTGCCCAGATCGCTTTCCACGCGGCGGGCTTCTCCGCCGAGGCGGTTCAGTTCGGCGCGTGCGTCCTGGCGTTCGGTGGCAAGGTTGTGCAGTTCGCGATTGGCCTCGGAAATGGCGCGCTCGGATTCGCGCAGGGCGTCGCGTGCCTCATTGCGCGACTCCTCGGCGCTGGCGATGTCGTTCTTCAGCCGGTCGATGCGCCCGCGCAGTTCCTTGAGGTCTTCGGGATCGACTTTCGGAGCGCGCTTGGCGGCAAAGGCGGGCTCCGGCCACAGCGGAAGCGTTGCAGTAACACCGGCGGCAAGCGCGGCAGCGAGCACGGCGATCCGGCCGCCGCGGCTCGCGCCGGCCGGGTGCATCAGCGCGCTTTCCCCTGTGCAGCCACGGCGGCAGCCTTGGCGGCCGCTGCTTCGGCGTCGCCAAGGTAGTAGTGGCGTATCGGCTTCAACGCCGCATCCAGTTCATAGACCTGGGGAATGCCGGTGGGGATGTTCAGATCGACGATGTCCTGGTCGCTGATGTTGTCCAGGTACTTCACCAGTGCGCGCAGCGAATTGCCATGTGCGGCGACGATGACACGCCTGCCTTCGCGCACGCTGGGCGCGATGACGTTGTTCCAGTAGGGCACGACGCGCGCCACGGTGTCCTTGAGGCATTCGGTCATGGGCAGCTCGGCATCACTGAGCGCGGCATAGCGCGGATCCTTGCGCACGCTGCGCGGATCATCGGCGGTGAGGGCCGGGGGTGCGATGTCGTAGGCGCGACGCCAGATCAGCACCTGTTCCTCGCTGGTCTTGGCTGCCATTTCGGCCTTGTTCAGGCCCTGCAGCGCGCCGTAGCTGCGCTCGTTCAGGCGCCAGGAGTTGTGCACGGGCAGCCACATGCGGTCCATTTCCTCGAGCGCCAGCCACAGCGTCTTGATGGCGCGCTTGAGCACCGAGGTATGGGCGACGTCGAAGTCATAGCCTTCGGCCTTGAGCAGGCGGCCGGCGGCGCGCGCTTCCTCGCAACCGGCTTCGGACAGGCCGACGTCAGCCCAGCCGGTAAAGCGGTTTTCACTGTTCCAGACGGACTCGCCGTGCCTGAGGAGAACGATTCGGTGCATGGTGCGTGTTTCCGGGATGGTTGAAATTTTCCGGCGAACCGGAGGGTTATTGCCCTCGCGCCGGCCTGTTGCCGCCGTTTGTCGTCTTTTGCCGTCTTTTCCCAAGGGGTCGCGGCGGCGCTTCCGCCATGGCGTTTAGGAAAGAGCTTGCAAGGCCCTTATAATAACCGATGATTCAAGCTTTTCCCGGGCGTACCGCGTTTGAAAATCGGCTGCGCGCCCGCGAAATGCCCGCATGCGGCCGGGTTGCCGCAGCTGTTCCAAACCGTGGATTGATCAAGCGCAATGGATATCCCGAAGTTCCTGCTGGACAATATTTACCTGGTCGTGGTCGCTCTGGTGAGCGGCGGCTGGCTGATCTGGCCGCTGTTGCGTGGCAGTGCCAGTGCCTCTTCGCTCAGCACGCTGCAGGCCACCCAGATGATCAACCAGCAGGATGCGCTGCTGCTGGACGTGCGCGATGTGTCGGCCTATGCGGGCGGGCACATCCTCAATGCCCGAAACATTCCCATGCAGCAGCTGGATGAGCGCGCCGCGGACCTTGCCAGGCAAAAAGGCAAGGACCGGCCGGTGATCGTGTATTGCGATACCGGCGCCCGTTCCGCGGCGGCCGAGGCGGTGCTTGCCAAGCATGGCCTGGAGAAGGTGTTTGCGCTGGACGGCGGACTGTCGGCCTGGAAGGCGGCCGGTCTTCCGATCGAAAAGAACTGAGGAGCCCGTCGTGGCAAGAATCACGCTCTATGCAACCGCCTCCTGCCCCTACTGCGTGCGCGCCGAGGCCCTGCTGAAATCCAAGGGCGTGCCTGCAGCGGACATTGAGAAGGTGCGCGTCGACCTCGATCCGGTGCGTCGCCAGGAGATGATGGACAAGACCGGCCGCCGGACCGTGCCGCAGATCTGGATTGGCGAAACCCATGTGGGTGGATTCGATGATCTGCACGCGCTCGACCGCGACGGGAAGCTCGATCCCCTGCTGGCCGCGGCCTGAAGGCCCGAGCGCTTTCTGGAAGCCTTCTGGCGCAGCGCCACCCCGCATCCGATAAACCCATACCGACATTATTCAAACTGGAGCCGTAATGAGTGAAGCACAACAGCCCGCAACGGGCGAGGGCCAACAGGCCATATTCAACATCGAGAAGATCTACGTGAAGGACCTGTCGCTCGAGGTGCCCGGGGCGCCGCAGGTGTTCCTGCAGGCGGGAGAGCCGCAACTGGAAGTGCAGTTGAACCACAAGGCGCAGGGGATCGATGGCGTGTTGTTCGATGTGGCGGTGTCGGTGACCGTGACCGCCAAGGTGGCCGACAAGACGCTGTTCCTGGTCGAGGTGGTGCAGGCCGGCATCTTCCAGATACGTGGCGTTCCCGAGGCTGATCTTCCCCAGGTGCTGGGCATCGTCTGCCCCAACATCCTGTTTCCTTATGCCCGTGAAACCATCTCCGACATGGTCAACCGCGCCGGCTTCCCGCCGGTACTGCTTGCGCCGGTGAATTTCGAGGTGCTGTTCCAGCAGGCGCAGCAGGCCCAGCAGGGTGGTGCAGGTGCGGATGGTCCGCGCATCGAAATCGCCCACTGAAATGGTGCGTTGCCTGAAATGACAAACCGGTGGGGCGCAGCCAGGTGAAATTTTCGCGAACCGCTGCTGTTGCCCTTGCTGCAGTACTGCTGCCGGCGGCGGTTGCCGCTGCCGATTTCCGCTCCGTCGCCGAGCGTGTTGCGGTGCTGTACGACGCACCGTCTGCGCGTGCCACGAAACTGTTTGTCGTGAGCCAGTATTACCCGGTTGAAGTGATGGTGACCGTGGATGCCTGGGTCAAGGTGCGCGATGCCACGGGCGGACTGGCCTGGATCGAAAAGAAATTCCTGTCTGACCGGCGCACCGTGCTGGTCAAGGCGGCCACCGCCGAAGTGCGACAGTCCGCGGATGAAAAATCGCCGCTGGTGTTTCAGGCGCGCGAAGGCCTCGCCCTGGAACTGGCCGAGGTGGGCGCCTCCGGTTGGGTGAAGGTGCGCCACCGTGACGGGCTGGGCGGCTATGTCCGCGCCGGCCAGGTGTGGGGCTTGTAGCCCTTATCGGATCGACGCGTTCATGAAGATTGCCATTCTTGGCGCGGGTGCATGGGGCACGGCCCTCGCCGTGGCGCTTGCGGCCCGGCATCGCATCTCGCTGCTGGCACGCGACCCGTCCGCCGCGGCGGGGCTGGCCGGATCGCGCCGCAATGCGCGCTACCTTCCCGATGTCGTGCTGCCTGCGGCCATCGAACCCACGGCGGATTTCGATGCGGCGCTGGCCGGTGCCGGACTGGTGCTGATTGCCACGCCGGTGGCGGGCCTGCGCGACAGCCTGCGCCGCCTGAAGGCCGCCCCGGGTGCGAAGGTGGTTCCAGTGGTATGGGCTTGCAAGGGCTTCGAGGCGGGCACCGCCCTGCTGCCGCATCAGCTGGTGGCGGAGGAACTGGGGGCGGGGCGCATCTGCGCCGCCCTGTCCGGCCCGAGCTTTGCCGAGGAAGTGGCCAAGGGAAAACCGACCGCGCTGACCCTTGCTGCAGCAAACGAGGCGTTTGCCCGTGACATGGCGCGCGAACTCCATCAACCGGTGCTGCGCGTGTACTACACCGATGACATTGCCGGCGTGGAGGTTGGCGGCGCGGTGAAGAACGTCATGGCGATCGCCACCGGCCTGTGCGATGGCATGGGCCTTGGCATGAATGCGCGCGCTGCGCTGATCACACGCGGCCTGGCCGAGATCACGCGCCTGGGGATGAAGCTGGGCGGCCGTGCCGAAACCTTCATGGGCCTGGCCGGCGCGGGCGACCTCATCCTTACCTGCACCGGGGACCTGTCGCGCAACCGGCGCGTCGGGCTGCTGCTTGCACAGGGACGCAAGCTCGATGAAGTGCTGCGCCAGCTCGGGCATGTCGCCGAAGGCGTGCATTCGGCGCGTGAGACGGAGCGCCTTGCGAGGCAGGCGGACGTGGACATGCCGATTACCGCTGCGGTATGCGGCGTGCTGTTCGGCGGGATGGGGCCGCGCGAGGCGGTGCAGCGCCTGCTGGCGCGTGACCCGAAGAGCGAGGCCTGATCCGCCTGCCAAACCTGATTTATGATCAATTTCATTATTCTTATTAGTATTGGTGAGAGTTAATTGATTAATTAATATCAGTATCAACGCGAACTTCCGTCGTCGTGCAGAAACGTATCCGATCGTTGCATTCGTTGCATTTCTCAAAGCCGCATCCATCAGGTTTCAGTCAGGAGCATCCATGAGCAACCGCCGCAATGTCACCGGTCCCGTCCTCGCCACCGTATTTGCCCTGTCCGCAGCGGTGGGCCCTTTCGCCATCCCCGAGGCGGCGGCCCAGGCCTTTCCTTCGCGGCCTCTGCGCATGGTGGTCCCCTATCCGCCGGGTGGCGCGACCGACATCATTTCGCGCAACCTGGGGCAGAAAATTTCCGAGGACTTCAAGCAGCAGGTGCTGGTTGACAACCGCGGCGGCGGCGGCCAGGTCATCGGCACCGAGATCGTCGCCAAGGCGCCGGCCGACGGCTATACCTTGCTGCTGTGCTCGGTCACGCATTCCATCAACCCCGCGCTGCTTGCCAAACTGCCCTATGACACGGCGCGCGATTTCACGCCGGTATCATTTGTCGGTTCCTCGCCGCTGGTGATGGCGGTCTATCCCGGCTTGCCGGCAAACACCATGAGGGAGTTCATTGCGCTGGCCCGCTCGCAGCCAGGCCGGATCAATTACGCTTCCGCCGGCAATGGTTCGGGCGGCCACCTGGCGATGGAACTGCTGAAGAGCATGGCCGGGCTGGACATTGTGCACGTGCCATACAAAGGCGCCGGGCCGGCTGCAATCGACCTGGTCGCCGGGCAGGTATCCGCGCTGTTCAGCAGTCCGCTGGCAGTGGTGCCACTGGCGAAGGGGGGCAAGCTGCGGTTGCTGGCCAATACGGGCAAGGCGCGTTCCGCCACCCTGCCCGATGTGCCCACGGTCGCTGAGTCGGGCGTGCCCGGTTACGAGTCCTCACTGTGGTACGGCATCCTGGGTCCCAAGGGGCTGCCGCATGAAATCGTCATGCGCCTGAACACTTCCATACGCGCCGGCCTGGCCGCGCCCGACCTCCGTGAGAAATTCGAAATCGGCGGCGTGGATGCGCAAAGCTCGACGCCTGAAGAATTCGCCGCCTACATCAGCAGCGAAATGGCCAAGTGGAAAGTGGTCATCGAGAAGGCCAACATCAAGCCCGAGTGACTTTGAACCGGCGTCATCGTCCGGCCGCGAATCCGGACTGTCGCCAGGCCTCGTAGACCACCACTGCCACGGCATTGGACAGGTTCAGGCTGCGGCTGCCATCGACCATCGGAATGCGCAGGCGCCGATCGGACGCGAAAGCGGCAAGCACACCGGCCGGCAGTCCGCGTGTTTCCGGTCCGAACACGAACACGTCATCCCTCTCGAAGCGGGCGTCGCCGTAGGCGCCTTCGCCACGCGTGCTGATGGCATACAGGCGCCGTCCGGAAAAATGCGCGGCGCAGGCTGCCCAGTCGTCATGGACGACCATATGCGCGATGTCACCGTAATCCAGGCCGGAACGTTTCAGTGCGCGGTCATTCAGGCGGAAACCCAGCGGTTGCACCAGGTGCAGGCGGCAGCCGGTGTTCGCGGCCAGACGCAGGATATTGCCCGTGTTCGGCGGGATTTCCGGCTCGTACAGCACGATGTCAAACATGATGTCCGCCGCCCTGTGGGATTCCGTCAAGCCAGGTGCGCGCTGCGATGCAGTTTTCCACACGCGCGGCCCCGGCGCGTTTGAGCACGCGGGCCAGTTCATTGAGCGATGCGCCGGTGGTCATGACGTCATCGATGACGAGAACCGACAACCCGGTGACGTCACCGTGGCAGGCAAATGCGCCGCGCAGGTTGGCGCGACGTCGCGCCATCGGCAGGTCAGCCTGCGGTGGCGTGTCGCGCAGCCGCACCGCGGCATCCCGCAACAGGGGCCGCTGCAATGCACGGGCGACATGGCGCGCGATCTCGACCGCCTGGTTGAAGCCACGTGCAGCCAGGCGGGCCGGATGCAGCGGCATGGGCACGATGACATCGGGCAGCGCATCGGACAGCATGGAGGGCGCATCCTGCAGGCGTTCCAGCATCAGACCGGCCAGCAGCGTGGCGATCGGCAGCCTGGCGCTGTACTTCAGTGACTGGATGAGGCGGTCGGCGGGAAAAGCGTAACGCAGCGCCGCATGGGTGGCATCGAAATGCGGCGGTCGTTTCAGGCAGGTGCCGCATATTTCCGCCGACGGCGAGGGCATGGCGCATCTCGGGCAGCAGGCCGTGCCGGTACGCAGCAGGCTGCTCCGACAGGGCTGACAGAGCAGCGCTGCGCCGCTGCCTGTGCCGCAGAGCTGGCAGTCCTGCGGCAGCAGCGCGGAGAGCCATCCGGCGGCGCGCGAAACCAGTGGCTGGGCGTGAGATGGGAAGTGCATGGAATGCATGAACGATTGAAGTCCGCTTCGGGCTGACCGCTACAATGCGGCGCATGGATGGCATGGGATATACCCGAACATGAGCACACCGCCAAATCAATCGTATCCGGGCGGTGCGCCTGGCATTGCACGGCGAATTGACATGCGGGCGGCGCGGCGTTTTTTCAGCCGCAGCACCGACGGCGCGGATGTGTTGTCGCGCGAGGTGGAACGGCGCATGGCCGAGCGGCTGGAACTGGTGCGCCTGGATCCGGCCCGCATCCTGGACGCGGGCAGCGGACGCGGTGCCGGGCAGGCGCTGCTGGCGCAGCGTTACCCGCGTGCCGGGATCGTGGCGCTGGATGCGGCGCATGCCCTGCTCGCACAGTCGGACGGACGGACGGGGCGCTCGATCTTGCGGCGCATTCGCGCGCTCGCAACCGGGTCGCACGGTGATGGCAGGTCAGGCATCGTGTGCGGGAATTTCAGCCAGCTGCCGTTTGCGCCGCGCAGTTTCCGGATGGCGTGGTCCAACCTGGCGCTCGCCTGGGCGGATGATCCCCTGCCGGTTTTCAGGGAAATGTGCCGGGTGCTCGAGGTGGGCGGTCTGCTCATGTTCTCCACCTATGGTCCGGACACGCTGAAGGAACTGCGGCAGGCCTTTGCGTCGGTGGATGCGGCTCCGCATGTGCATCCGTTCATCGACATGCACGACCTGGGCGATATGCTGGTCGCGGCTGGATTTTCCGAGCCGGTCATGGACATGGAAGTGATCACGCTGACCTATCCGGATTTTGATGCGCTGGTGGCTGACTTGCGCATGTCCGGGCAGGTCAATGCCGCGGTTGACCGCCGCCGCGGGCTGATGGGCCGGCAAGCCTGGCGGCGCGTGTGCGAATCCTATGAGGGTCTGTGCAAGGCGGCGCGGAGTGATGGCCGTCTGCAGGCTACGGTCGAGGTCATTTACGGCCATGCCTGGCGTCCCGAGCCGCAGTTGAGCGATGATGGGCGAAGCATCATCCGGACAGACTTCAAGACCCGTCCTTCCGGTGCACTTTGACGCCTTCGCGTGGCCGCAACTGCGAGTGCATTTGAGACGCATTTTCAGTGGCTTGGATGCTCCATGCTGGTGCGATCGGCTTGCCGCCGCTGGGCTTAGTGTGTTAATTTAGCGCGGCTTTTTTATGCATTTTGTGGCTGTTCGCGTACCACTCCCGATACCCATACGCCCTGTGGGCCGGTCCGGTTCTTGTCGGTCCGGTCCATGAATGCGATTCGTTTTGCGCCCGGTTTGCACACGATTGCCGGTGCCAATGTGCTGCAGGGGATGGGAAGCAGGCCCGGTTGGGGCCTGACCACCAGGTGCAATGTTGTTCTGGTATTTAGAGTGCGCCCGGACCGGCAACGGCCAGGCATGGTCGAATTCGGTCGGCGTGGCGTCGGATTCGCGCAGGTTTTGTAAACAGATTCGGTAAAAAACGGTGAGGACATGATGATCAAGAAATTCGGGGCATCGATCGGCTCGGCGCTGCTCGCCCTGCATGCGGGATCCGCCGCTGCGGCCCTTCAGCTGAATCTGACCCCGGGCGTGACCGTGGGCTCCCACGTGGCCTATGATTTGCACAATCTCATGATGTGGATAATCGTGGTGATTTTCGTCGCCGTTTTTGCGGTGATGTTCTGGTCGGTTTACGCCCATCGCAAATCGATGGGTCACAAGGCAGCAAATTTCCACGAAAACACCACCGTCGAGCTGCTCTGGACCATTGTTCCCATCATCATCCTGATTTTCATGGCGTGGCCTGCCACCAAGGGGCTCCTGATGGTGCGCGACACGTCCAATCCGGACATGACCATCAAGGTCACCGGCTACCAATGGAAGTGGGGCTATGACTACATCAAGGGCGAGGGTGAGGGGATCAGTTTTCTGTCCCAGCTGTCCACGCCGCAGGATCAGATTTACGGCAAGGAACCCAAGGGCGAGCACTATCTGCTGGAGACTGACAACCATCTGGTTGTGCCGGTTGGCAAGAAGATTCGCGTCCTGACCACGGCGGCTGACGTGATTCACTCGTGGTTTGTGCCGGCATTCGCGGTTAAGCAGGATGCCATTCCAGGCTTTGTGCGCGACACCTGGTTCCGCGCCGAGAAGGAAGGCGAGTACCGTGGCCAGTGTGCCGAACTCTGCGGCAAGGACCATGGCTTCATGCCGATCGTCGTCGACGTTGTTTCGGCGGAAAAGTACTCTGCCTGGGTGGCGGAGAAGAAAAAGGAAATGGCCGCAGCCCAGGATGATCCCAACAAGAAGTGGGAACTGGCCGAGATGAAGGCGCGTGGTGAGAAGGTCTATGCTGCCAATTGCGTGGCCTGCCACCAGGCCAATGGCCAGGGCATCAAGGGCAGCTTCCCGGCACTGGACGGGTCCAAGATGGTGACAGGGCCGGCCGAGGCGCACATCGACCGCGTTTTGAATGGCAAGCCCGGAACGGCCATGGCCGCTTTCGGCAAGCAGCTTTCTGACACGGATATTGCGGCCGCCATCACCTATGAACGCAATTCCTGGAGCAACAAGACCGGCAACGTCGTGCAACCGTCCGACGTCAAGGCTGCGCGCAAGTAGGCCTGCATAAGCACAATCGCCTCGATCACACGTACAGGTATTCAGGAGACACACATGAGCGCAGTCATCGACAACCACGCACCGGCCCACGGCCACGACAGCCATGACCACGGTGACCACCACGGAGCGCCTCACGGCCTGATGCGCTGGGTGACCACCACCAACCACAAGGACATCGGAACGATGTATCTGTGGTTCAGCTTCATTATGTTCCTGGTGGGTGGCGTCATGGCGCTGACCATCCGCGCAGAACTATTTGAGCCCGGCCTGCAGATCGTCAGCCCGGAGTTCTTCAACACCATGACAACCTATCATGGCCTCATCATGGTGTTCGGCGCCATCATGCCGGCCTTCGTGGGTTTCGCGAATTGGCTGATTCCGCTGATGATCGGCGCGCCCGATATGGCGTTCCCGCGCATGAACAACTGGAGCTTCTGGCTTCTGCCCCCGGCCGGGATCTTATTGATGTCCTCGTTTCTGTTGCCTGGTGGGGCCGCTGGCGTGGGCTGGACAATGTACGCTCCTCTCACTTCGCAGATGGGCCCGGGAATGGACACCACGATTTTCGCGGTGCACCTGCTCGGCATGAGTTCCATCATGGGGTCAATCAACATCATCACCACCATCCTCAACATGCGCGCCCCCGGCATGACGATGATGAAGATGCCGATGTTCGTATGGACCTGGCTGATCACCGCCTACCTGCTGATCGCCGTGATGCCGGTGCTGGCAGGTGCAGTCACCATGACGCTGACCGACCGCCATTTCGGCACGTCGTTCTTCAATGCCGCGGGCGGTGGCGACCCGGTGCTGTATCAGCATATCTTCTGGTTCTTCGGTCATCCCGAGGTGTACATCATTGCCATTCCGGCATTTGGCGTGGTGTCCCAGGTGATTCCGGCGTTCTCGCGCAAGCCGCTGTTCGGCTATGCCTCGATGGTGTACGCGACATCCTCGATCGCCATTCTGTCCTTCATCGTCTGGGCGCACCACATGTACACCGTGGGCATGCCGGTCGCAGGGCAGCTGTATTTCATGTACGCCACGATGCTGATCGCGGTGCCGACCGGCGTGAAGGTGTTCAACTGGGTGGCCACGATGTGGAAGGGTTCGCTCACGTTCGAGACGCCCATGCTGTTTGCACTGGGCTTCCTGTTCCTGTTCACCTTGGGAGGTTTCACCGGATTGGTGTTGTCCTTGGTGCCGGTAGATGTGCAATTGCAGGACACTTACTACGTGGTGGCGCACTTCCACTACGTGATGGTGGCGGGCGCGTTGTTCTCGGCCTTCGCTGGCGTCTACTTCTGGTTCCCGAAGTGGACCGGCAAGATGTATGACGAGAAACTTGGCAAGATCCACTTCTGGCTGACGCTGGTCTTCTTTAACATGATCTTCTTTGTGCAGCACTTCCTCGGCCTCGCCGGCATGCCGCGGCGCATCCCTGACTACAATCCGCAGTTCACCGAGTTCAACCAGATCTCGACGATCGGCGCGTTCGGGTTCGGGCTGTCGCAACTGCTGTTCCTGTACATCCTGCTGAAGGCCATCAAGAGTGGCAAGCCGGCGGAGCAGAAGCAGTGGGATGGCGCGGACACACTGGAGTGGACGCATCTGCCCACGCCGATGCCGTATCACACGTTCGAGAACCCGCCGACGGTCAAGTAGCCGCAACCGTGTGACGAGACTCGAGATAACAATTGATGGATAAGCTGGCTCCAGTCATGGATGATCCTCGCAGAAAAGATAATATCCGCACAGGGATCATCCTCGCCCTGCTGGCTGCGGCGAGCTTTTTTGGTTTCTTTGCCAAGGTCTATTTCTTCAGATGAGCGCCGCAATGCCCGCCGCCGGCATCACCATTGCGAACCGCCTGATGCGGTACAAGTTGCTGGCCATCACCCTGATCATGTTCGGGTTCGGATTTGCCCTGGTGCCGTTCTATGACGAGATCTGCCGTGTGACCGGTGTGCGCGAGCTGTTCAAGGCGAATGAGCCGGTGGTCGAGAACACCCAGGTCGACACGACGCGCAAGATTGCGCTCGAGTTCGATGCCAATACGCAGCGCCTGGGCTGGACCTTCCATCCGCTCGAGTCCCATGTCGACGTGCATCCCGGCCAGGTGACGCAGGTGGTCTACGAAGTGCGCAATACCCAGAACCGCGAGATCACCGGTCAGGCAGTTCCCAGTTACGGTCCGGAGCGTGCGGGACAGTATTTCCAGAAGCTCGAATGCTTCTGTTTTCGCCAGCAGACGCTGGGGCCGGGCGAGGTGCGTCAGATGCCGGTCGTGTTCATCATCGATCCGAACATGCCCAAGGACCTGAATACGGTGACGCTGTCGTACACGTTCTTTGAAGTGGCCGGTGTCCAGAAGAAGCCGGGCTGATACATGGATGGCAGGAAGCCAGGCAAGGCATCGCTCCTAGCCATGGTGAAGACGGTGCTCTCGGCATTTGTGGGCATCCGGCGGCGGTCAGGACACGACGAGGACGCGGTGCGGCTGACTCCGGTCCAGATCATCGTGACCGGAGTGGTGGCTGCGGCGGTTTTTGTGATCGGATTGATATTGCTTGCGCGATTCATCATCAGCAGCGCGGCGAGCTGAGCAGATTGAAAGAATGAATTCAGAGGGAGAAAGCACGATGAGTAACGCAACACCCACGCACAATTACTACCTGCCGGAACCTGCGGGCTACCCGGTGATCGGATCGGTGGCGCTGCTGCTGTTCACCGGCGGCATGGCCATGTGGTTCAATTCCCACGCCCTGGGGCCCTGGGTGACATTTGCCGGCGTGGCGGTGCTGGTCTACATGATGTACCTCTGGTTCGGCAAGGTCATCAGCGAGTCCGAAGGCGGCCTGTATACCAAGCGCGTGGACGTGTCCTATCGCTGGTCCATGAGCTGGTTCATTTTCTCCGAGGTTATGTTCTTCGCAGGCTTCTTTGGCGCGCTGTTCTATGCCCGGCTGTACGCGGTTCCGGAACTCGGCGGCCTGGACCAGAAGCTGCTGTGGCCTGATTTCAGCCCGGGCTGGCCCACTTCCGGCCCCATGCCGCATGATCCGTTCGAGACTGTGAATGCCTGGGGTCTTCCGGCGCTCAATACCCTGTTGCTGCTCACCTCGGGCGTGACAATTACCATTGCCCACTTCGGGCTGCTGAAAAACAACCGCAAGCAGCTGATCATCTGGCTTGGCGCGACCATTCTACTGGGAATGACCTTTCTGGCCTGTCAGGCGATTGAGTACTCGCATGCCTACTCGGAAGGTCTGAAGCTGACTTCAGGGATATATGGCACCACGTTCTTCATGCTGACCGGCTTCCACGGCTTTCACGTGACCGTGGGCACAATCATGCTGATCGTGATCTGGTTCCGCTGTGTGAAAGGGCATTTCACGCCCGACCATCATTTTGCATTCGAGGGCGTTGCCTGGTACTGGCACTTCGTCGATGTGGTATGGTTGTTCCTCTTTGTCTTCGTGTACTGGCTCTGAGCAGCCGGTTCCATCCAAGAACAATGAGGAGGAGGCCCTGGGAGACCGGGGTTTTGGGCAACGCCGCACAATGTGCGGCGTTTTTTTTGACGGATGCGCCCTTGCAGTTCCCGGCGCCGTCTATCCCTTGGCAGGGATGAGTCCGAAGTAGTATCCGGCCATGAGCAGCAGAAACAGTGCCATCGAAAATCCGACGCGGAATGCCAATGCTTTTGCCATGCGCGTGCCATCATCCGGGTTCCTGATCATGAAGTACAGTGCAGAACCCAAGCTGATGAAAATGACCAGAAGAAACAGGATGACAATGATGCGCATATGGCGGAATCCGGGTGAAAAGGCGGATGAATTGATGGGGTCATTATAGTGGCGGTGCAGGCTGACGTAATCTCAGGATGGCGTGCATGACGACGGGCCTTTCCAAAGGGATTTCTTTTGGATCCTACCGGTTTGCGCCGCGGCTGGTGCCCACGCTGCTGGCGCTATTCGTTTTCGTCCTGACATTGTCGCTGGGAAACTGGCAGATACACCGCGCGGAGGAAAAGCTTGTGCTGCAGCAGCGCCTGGATGCTTTTGCGCTGGGCCCGGTACTGTCGTTGACAAATGACCTAGTGCAGCCACAGGCGGTCGTGGACCACCGCGTATCTGCACGCGGCCACTTCGTGGCCGACAAGACCCTGTATATCGACAATCGCATCTACCAC